>JACQUF010000458.1 GCA_016210435.1 Chloroflexota bacterium | reverse complement strand
GACCCATATGGGCCTGCTCAAGCAGATGCCGCCCGAGCGCGCCCAGATGGACATGCGCATCGTGCAGGCCATTACGCCTGAGCTGAAGCCCGAGCACCAGCGGCAGGTCATGGAGATGATGAAGATGATGCCCATGCCCGGCACGCCGGCTGCGGCGTCCGCGCCGGAAGGTGAGGCGCCGGCGATGAGCATGCGGGACATGGTGAAGGCGCTCGCCTCGATGCCTGACCAGCAGCGCCGCGCCATGATGAGCGAGCGGCTCAAGATGTTCGCCGGAATGGGGCAGTCGGAACGGACCCAGGCCATGCGCGGGATGATGGAGGCAGCGGGCACGCTCAGCTCCGCGGAGCAGCGGTCGCTCTTGAAAACGAGGACTGAGATCCTGCTGGACATGCCGGCGGGGGACCGCATGGCGTTGATGAACACGCACATGGATCTTCTCAAGCAAATACCGCCGGAGCGGGCCATGGCCGAGATGCAGACGATGCAGTCCATCATGCCGGAGCTGAAACCTGACCATCAACGGGCCCTTCAGGAAATGATGAAGATGATGCCGATGCCTGCGATGGCGGGCGCCGGCGCGGCCGCGGGACCGGCGCGGGCCAGCCGGTCACCGGCGCCCGTCAAGAAGCGGCCCTGGTGGAGGTTCTGGTAAGCCACTGGTACCAGGCGTCTCGATTGCGGCCGAAGAGACGGTCGGCCGGTATGCCCGCTGAAGTAGCGGCAACAGTACCTGACGGCTGACACTAGCCGGCCGTCTTGAGGTCCTGGTTTCGTGGTGCCCCGGGAAGGTATACCCCGGGCACGCTGTGACGGGGGCTGTCTGTGGACGTCAAATTCAACGCCCAGGCGAACGAACTTGGGCCGGCTGCGGAGACTTATTTGCTACCGGAACTCGTGGACAACTTGCGAACTCGGCTGAGCCGCATCGAGGGCCACGTAAGGGGAGTCAAGAAGATGCTCGCCGCGCAGCGGGACTGCGACGACGTCCTGACCCAGATCGCCGGTATTCGTGCGGCCATGGCCCAGGTAGCCATCCTGTTGCTCGAAGGCCACCTGGACGCTTGCGTGAGCGACGCGGTACGTTCCGGGGAAGGCGCCGAGCCCGTAGTGAGATTCAAGAAGAGCCTGTCGCGGGCGCTCAAGTAGCGGCTGTGCATCCCGCTATGCGCGGCACATGTGAACGTGGCGCCCTGGAGACGGTAGCCCAAGGGCTTCCTGGAACGCCTCCGGGGCGCCGCCAGAAGCGAGGCCAGCCCCGCGCCCGGGTTGCACTGGATTGGTTGCCCCAACGGCGACGGAAAGGCGCGGACCGTAGGGTTGGTGTCAACGTTGAATCGCCAGCCGGTCGATTACGCGATTTCCTCGAGCCGCCTCCGTCGGGTCTCGATGCCCATCCCGGCCATGATCAGGCCTACGACCAGCAACGGGATCCCGAATATCAGCTGGTGCACATAGATTGGCAGCCCGCCGCTGAGAATTAGCCCGCCGATCGGTATCGCCGCGAGCGCCCCGAATCGACTGAAACCCGTGGCCCATCCGCTTCCCGTGCCCCGGATCGTCGTGGGGTAGACCTCGGCGGAATACGGACCGAAGACGCCGAGCAGGATCGTCCCGAAGAAGAACACGACACCGCCAACGAGTAGCAACCAGGCGGCGTTCAGCGTGCCGTTCCAGACCAGCGCCGAGAAGACGACCATAGCCGCTCCGGCCACGATCGGGTACAGCGTGAGGGTTCGCTTGGTGCTCCAGTAGAAGAACAAGAGCGCGGTGATGATCGCCGACGGGATCGCGAACAGGTCCATGATGGTCGTGTTGAGGTGGATGCTGCCGTCGTCGAATCCCAACTGCCGCAGCACCGTGGGAAGCCAGGTCAAGAAGCCGAAGGTGAAGAAGCCGAAGCCGAACGCGTAAGACCACAGCATCAACGTCCGGCGCCGGTACCGGGGCTTCCACAGTTCTCCGATTATCTTTAGCGAAAGACTGCCCTCGCCCGCCGGTTCTGCGGAATCCGGGTCATCCGAACCTTCCAGGGCCGCTTCGTGCCCCATGGGCGCTATTCCCGCACGCTTCTCGAGGCGCTCGACAATCTCCGCAGCCTCCCGGGAACGTCCTCGGGACACCAGGTATCTAGGAGACTCCGGCACCAGCCAGTAGATGACCGGGAGGAACAGGGCGGGGGTGAGTCCGATCAGGAAGAGCGAGCGCCAGCCAAAGCTGTCCATAAGGAAGAGGGCACCCGCGGAGGCTATCAGGAAACCTCCGGTGATCGAAATGATCCCGACCGCGACCATGACCATGCCGCGGTACTTTGCAGGCGAAAACTCTGCCAGGAGCATGAAGGAAAGTGGTATCGCGCCGCCAACCCCGACTCCCATGACTATGCAGGTCAGCACGATCTGGGTAAATCCGGTCGCGAAG
>JACQUF010000467.1 GCA_016210435.1 Chloroflexota bacterium | reverse complement strand
GCGCAGACGTCATCGTGGCTGGCCGCCGGTTGCAGCCCATCGGGGACACGGCAGAAGCAATTCGCGCGATCGGCCGGAAATCGCTCGCGATCTCGACCGACGTCACGGACTCGTCATCTGTGCGGGACCTCGTGGGCAAGACGATGGAACTCCTGGGAAAGGTCGACGTCCTGGTCAATAACGCGGGGCTCGTGAGAGGCCAGGGAGCTGTCCCGATTTGGGACGTATCTGACGAGATGTGGCGCGAGGGCATCGACGCCAACCTTACGGGCGCCTTCTACTGCGCCCGAGCGGTGTCCAAATACATGGTCGAACGCGGCCGCGGCAAGATCATCAACATCTCGAGCGGCTACGGGTTGCGAGGGGCGCGCGACAACTACATGTATGCCTGCGCGAAAGGCGGGATCATCCAGCTTACGCGCTCTCTTGCCGTAAGCCTGAGCCGCTACGGGGTCACATCGAACGCTATCGTGCCCGGGCTATTTCCGACCGAAGCGACTACCGCGAGCTCCATGGAGCTGCCGAGCGGCGAGTTCATTCCCGAGGGGCGGACTGGACGGCCGGCAGAACTTGGACCGGTCGTTGTCTGGCTGGCATCCGCGGCATCCGATTACATGACCGGGGAGGTGTTCGTGATCGATGGGGGAGGACTGGCCGGCGGCGTCGCGCCTACCGGCGACGCGCCCGTTGTCCGATGGCCTTCATGAAGCTCACCTGTCTAGCGAGAATGACGGCGGGGACCACAGTTACAGCGGCCTCTCCCTCGATGGGAGAGACGAGTCCGATCCCTTCTCCCGGTCCCCCGGGAGAAGGTGGTCGCCGACCGGATGAGGGTCCAGGATATCGGTGAAGGTGATGCGGATGCCCGTTCTAGCTGAATTCAATCTTTCCGGCAAGAAAGCGCTGGTGACCGGGGCGCGCCGCGGGTGGACCTCGGTACTCGCCGGGGCCCTCGCGGAAGCGGGCGCGGACGTGGCTATCGCAGGCCGGAGCGAAACCGCGGTGGAAGAAGCTGTCGCCACGGTGAGAGGGCACGGGCGGAAGTCATTCGGTCTTGTCGGAAGATGGGACAGCTTCGAAGAGACAGAACAGGCAGTCCGGCAGGTGGTCGGCGAACTCTGGGGGCTTCATGCCCTCGTAAATGGGATCGGCGAGGAATTCGCCGTGCCGTTCCCGGACATCTCGGACTCGGAGTGGTCCGCAGTCATCGACCGGAATCTCCTCGAGCCGGTCCGGTGGTGCAGGGCGGCTGGCCTCCACATGCTCGGACAGAAGCAGGGTCGCATCGTAAACATCCTTTCGGTCCTGGCCGAGCGGGGTCGCGTTAACGGCACGGCGTATTCGGCATCTCAAGGGGCATTGCAGCAGGTCACGCGATCGCTAGCGCTGGAATGGGCGCGTGCCGGGATCCGGGTGAATGCGATTGGTGTCGGGTGGTTTGAGACGGAGCGCAGGCCGATCGAGCAGCAACAGAAGGAGCGTCTTGTGCGCTATCTGCCGTTGAGGCGGAAGGGGCATCCCGCGGACATCGGCGCGTTGCTCGTATATCTGGCGTCGGACACGTCCGATTTTGTTACGGGCCAGACGATCTTCATCGACGGCGGCGCGATGGCGCACGCGTAGCGTGAAGCGGAGTCTGCGGGAGAGGGCCAACGGACAGTGGGCATTGATCCGATTTCCACCCTGATCCAGGTCCGGGTCCAGCCGAGGGCGAAGGCCAATTCAATCGAAGGCTACCGCGGTGGCGTTCTGCGAGTGCGTGTCACGTCGCCTCCGGTCGAAGGCGCGGCCAATGCCGCAGCCATTGCGCTGCTGGCCGAGGCACTCGACGTGCCGAAGTCCCGCCTCGCGGTCGTCAGAGGTCAGACGGGCAGGGTGAAGCTGATATCGATCGAAGGACTTTCGGAAGAGGCTGCCCGCGCCCGCCTCGGGATCAGCTGATCGAACGTATCGCAGCCGCAAGAACGAAGAGCACGATTACGGCGATCGTGGGGGTGAAGTCGAACATTCCAACGCGAGGGACAACCTTCTGCAGAGGAATCAGGATCGGGTCGGTGACCTGTCGCAGGATCTGGACGAAGATATTGCCCTGGATATTGGGAAACCAGGACATGATCGAGCGAGCGATGATGAGCCACGCGAGCAGGTAGAGTAGATAGGAGAAAAAGAGCGCGAATTGCTCCACAGCCTATTTCCCCGCCCCTAACTGTTCGCCGCGTTCATACGCCGCCCTTATCGTGCGAATCGTAGTTGCCCTGAAACCCCCGTCTTCCATCGCAAGCAGGCCTGCCGCTGTTGTCCCGCCCGGGGACGTGACCATGTTTCGCAGCTCCGCGGGATGCTTGCCAGTCTCGCGGACCAACGCGGCGCTTCCCCAGACCGTCTGCAAGACAAGTTTACGGGCCATTTCGTTCGGCATTCCAAGCAGGACGCCCGCGTCGATCAGAGATTCGATGAATACGAAGACGAACGCCGGGCCGCTTGCGGACAGCGCGGTGGCCATATCGACGTACTTTTCATCTTCGACATAGACCTGCTCACCGAGCGCGCCCAGCATCTTTCCCGCGAAATCCCGAACTGCCTTTGGCACTGGTTTCGAGGCCGTCCATACGCTCATCCCGTGGCCGATTTGCGCAGGCGTGTTAGGCATCACTCTGACGAGGCGGTCGTGATTGAGCCTCAAACCGATCGAGTGCATCTTCACCCCGGCCAGTATCGAAAGGACGGTCTGCTCCGGCTTGACGCTCCCGGCCAGGTCCTTGATCGCTCCGTCGAGCTGCTGCGGCTTGATCGCGAGGACGATCAGCTCTGCGCCTTCGATCGCCTGACGGTTGTCCGCGGTGGCTTCGATCCTGTGCGCCTTTGCGAGCGCGGCCCTGCGCGCCTCGATTGGCTCGCCGACGCGAATCTCCGCATCCAGCTTCGAGCGTACGATGCCGGAGATCAGTGCCTCGGCCATGACTCCGCCGCCGATAAAACCCAGTTTCATCCGAGCCCCCTCACCCATCCCTCTCCCTCAACGGGGAGAGGGGAGTGCACTCGACCCCCTCACCCCAACCCTCTCCCCGGCCCAGCGGGAGACGGGAGCGTGGCCCTGCCCCTAACCGTGCGCATTCTCCCGCTGCAATCCGCGCTTCGTCGAAAGCGCAACCGCGAGACGGATCGCCTCGACCATGCTCGTCTCATCGGCCACGCCCTTGCCGGCGATATCGAATGCGGTACCGTGATCGACCGAAG
>JACQUF010000444.1 GCA_016210435.1 Chloroflexota bacterium | reverse complement strand
GTTGCACGGTTCACTTCATCGGCGAGCAGGACCTGGGCAAATACCGGGCCGCGCCGGAACTCGAACTGCCCTGATTTCATGTTGAACACGTTCACGCCGAGGATATCCGCGGGCATGAGATCCGGGGTGAACTGAATCCGCCGGAACTCGCAGTCGATCGACCATGCCAGCGACTTCGCGAGCGTCGTCTTACCGATTCCGGGCACATCCTCGATCAGCACGTGGCCGTGGCACAGGAGCGCCACCAGCGCGAGGTTGATTGCGTCTTCCTTGCCGACGACGATCTTCTCGACGTTCGACCGGATCCGCTGGGCGACTTCTCGCACCGACTGCGCGGCGGGGGCGCCCGCGGCCGGCGTCGAAGGAAGCATCAGACCACCACGACCGTGTTTGTCAGGGTCCCGATCTTTTCGATCGCGATCTTGATGACGTCGCCCTGCTGGAGGGTGAATTCAGGCGGAGGAATCGTGCCCGTGCCCGTGCAGACGGTGGTGCCGTCTGGCACAGGGTTGTGGCGCTGGAGCCAGTCCGCCAGATAGTCGCAGCTTCGTCGCATCTTGCTGGTGTTAGTCGATCCCTTGAAAGCCTGCTTTCCACCCCGTTCGATTACCAGCGAGACCGTAAGTTTCTGTGGGTCACCGACCGCCTCCGCGCTGGCGAAGCATGGCCCAATTGCGCATGACTTGTCGTAGATCTTCGCCTGCGGGAGGTAAAGAGGGTTCTCGCCTTCGATGGTGCGGCTCGACATGTCGTTACCGCACGTGAAGCCCGCAATCCGTCCGTCGTAAAGGACGAACGCAAGCTCTGGCTCGGGTACGTTCCACGCTGAGTCAGACCGGATCCCGACTTCGCCGAAGGGTTCCGCGAGCACGCGCGGCGTTCCCTTGAAAAACACCTCAGGCCGGTCCGCGGTGTAGACCCTGGCATAGATGTCCGGCGATTTGCTCTCCGCCTGCCGCTCCCTCATGCTGTCCTGGTAGGTGACCCCTACCGCCCAGATCTCAGGCGGGACGAGCGGCGGGGCGAGCTTCGGCCCGGATCCGGTAGAACTATTGCGCTCGAGGTCACTCAACGAAAGCCAGGCGGTCCCGCGTCGGTCGATCAGCGCCTGAGCGACCCGGTCGACGGTCGTTCCGACCAGCGAGGCAGCGTGGAGCAGGTCATAGATAGACCGTGCGTGCGGCGAGATCGACGTTAGATCGACAAGGGAGTCTTCCGACGCCTCCGCAGCAAGGTGCGATTCGCCATTCGGAAAGATGACCTGATAGAAGCGCATCGAGATTTCCTGCCCGTTAAATCTGGCGGCGATGCTACGATGCCTGGGGGGGCTTGTAAAGCTACGAAATGGCGATCGGCATCATCGGCGGGACAGGTCCCGAAGGCCGCGGGCTCGCCCTGCGGCTGGCGTCTGCGGGCGAGGCGATAGTCATCGGGTCAAGAGACCCGCAACGGGCCAGAGACGCCGCTGCCATGCTGATCCGAGACCTTCCTGCGTCTGCAGGTAGGATCGACGGCGCCGCCAATGCCGACGCGGCCGAATCCGAGATCGTAATTCTGGCGGTGCCCTACAAGGCCCAGGCTGAGCTGCTCGGCAGTTTGAATGACCGTCTGAGCGGCAAGATCGCAATCAACGTCGTCGCGCCAGTGGAAATGGTCGGCGGACGCGCCCGGGCAATCCGGCCTCCGGCCGGCTCTGCTTCTGAAGAGGCCGCGTCTCTCGTCCCCGGGGCAACGTGGGTTTCAGGCTTCCATACGCTCCCGGCACGGGATCTGCTGAAGCCTGGCGTACCCATGGATACCGACGCATTGATCTGCGGAGATGAAGCCGGCGCAAAGCAGACGGTCATGCGACTCGCCGGGAAGATTCCTGGCCTCCGGCCCGTGGATGTCGGCGGCCTGGAGAGTGCCCGCTACCTTGAAGGCGCGACCGCACTGTTGATCAACATCAATCGTATCTACAGAGCACAGGCATCAATTCATGTTCACGGCATATAGGTTGCGAGTCTGATCTATCCCCTGAAACGCCGCATCTCGGCATTGGTAACCTTCCTTGCCGTTGGCATATTCGCTCTCGCGCCCGGCGGCGCTGCGGCCGCGGCGTCGATCCGCGTGCTGGACCAGAACTATCGGATAAGGTTCGGGGACTCGATCGAGCTGACTCTCGAAGCCGCTAGCGACGGCGCAGAGATAACGTCAGTCCAGGCATTCTTCAGGCCGCAGGGAACGCGTACGATCACTACCTACAGCTACCCGCGCTTCACACGCGGCCAGCAGATCACCGCCACGTTCGAGATCCCCACCCGCGAACCGACCTATTACCCGCCCGGGGTCGTATTCGAAGTCCATTATCTGATACGTGATGCGGCAGGAGTCGAATTCGAGACGCCGCCGCTCCAGATCGAATATCTGGACCCGCAGTTCAAATGGCAGCGCCAGTCCAGGAACGGGCTGACCATCATCTACCACGATCGGCCGGCTTCCGCCGTCCAGACGCTCACGAACCAGGTGACGGATCGAATTCCCAGGATCGAATCGGTGATAGGAAAGGCGCTTGACGGCGACTACCGGGCCGTGCTGTTCAACTCAGGAGCGGAGGCGCGGGCGGCGTTCCCATTCATAAGCGCGACCACCAAGGAAGGCCATGTCTTCGCGGGGTTCGCGTATGCGGATTACAGCCTGTTCGTGCTGACCAATGCCGAGACCTCGGGCGTCGTTCACGAACTCACGCATCTGATATTCGGGCGAGCCACTGACACGCCTGCCGCAAAGCGGCCTTCCTGGCTGAACGAAGGGCTCGCCGTCTATTTCGAGACCGGGAGCCGCGATGCGACGGCTTCCACGCTCAAACCAGCCATCAAGGGAGACCGCTTGCTCACGCTGCGCGCGATGAATTCGCTCCCCGGCCGCCCCGCCGATATCAACGTGTTCTATCCGCAGGCTGGCAACTTCGCCGGGTATCTCATCGAAGTCCATGGTGATGAACGGATGCGCTGGTTCATATCCGCCCTGCGAGGCGGCGCATTGCCCAACAATGCGGCTTTGGAGACATACGGGAGAACTCTGGAAGAACTGGAAAACGAATGGCGAAGGGCGATTGGCGCGAAACCCCTCGAACCCTTGCCGTCGCCGACTGCAATCGCCGCCCCAGCGCACGTTGCGACTGCCGCGCCAGTAGCCGCCGGGACTTCTGTGCCCCAGAGCGAGGGTGCGTCCCCGGTCCCGGCTTCGACGGCTGGCGAGCCATCGAACGCCACCTCTCCCCTTGGGAGAGAGGGTCGGGGTGACCCTGATTCGCCCTCTCCCCTTGAGGGAGAGGGTCGGGGTGACCCTGATTCGCCCTCTCCCCTTGAGGGAGAGGGTCGGGGTGAGGGGAACGCTCCCTCTTCGGCTATTCTCTGGTGGTTGCTTGGCGGCGGTGGAGCCATCGCCGCGGTGCTCGGGCTCGTCTGGGTCTCACGCCACGCTTTCGGCGCGCGGCGCGCGCGAGGGGGAACGTGATCCTGAAAGACCTGCCCGGGAAGTCCCGACGCGCCGCGTATATCTACACCTCCACGATGTCCGGGCACTCGTACGGCGAATCGCATCCCATGAAGCCGATCCGCCTCCGGTACGCGTTTGAGCTGGCAAAGGCGGCGGGGTTCCTATCGGTGTCGGAAAGCCACGTCGTCGAACCGCGGGCGGCGACCGACGAGGATCTTCGACTGTTCCACGAGGCGGACTACATCTCAGCCGTGAAGGCGCTCAGCGGCGGTCTTTCGGTGCCAGATGAATTTGCGTACGGCTTTGGACCGGGCGACAACCCGGTGTATCCGGGTATGTTCGAGGCGCACGCGCTCGCAGCAGGCGGGACGATGGTCGCAGCCGAGTTGGTCCGGAAGGGCCAGGTAGACGTTGCGTTCAATCCCGCGGGCGGCCTGCATCACGCGCTCCCACGGCGCGCCTCTGGGTTCTGCATATTCAACGATCCGGTACTCGCCATCAAACGTCTCGTCGATAAAGGGATGCGTGTCGTCTATGTCGATATCGACTGTCACCACGGTGATGGCGTGCAGTACGCGTTCTACGATTCACCGAGGGTGATGACGATCTCGTTGCATGAAAGCGGTCGTTTCCTGTTCCCTGGTACCGGGGACGTCAGTGAGAGCGGCGTCGGGGACGGCGCGGGCTGCTCGGTGAACGTTCCGCTCGCGCCGTATACCGACGATGAGATCTATGCGCGCGCATTCGATGAGATCGTTCCCCCGCTCGTGCGCGCCTTCAAGCCCGACTTGCTGTTCACCCAGCTTGGTATCGACACCCATTACGGGGACCCGATAACCCACCTCCGACTGACGACGCAGGGCTTTGCCACGACGGTTTCCAAGCTGGCAACCCTGGCGGACGAATGCGGCAGGTGGGTCGCCGCGGGCGGAGGAGGCTACGACCTGAGCGC
The DNA here is from genome assembly GCA_016210435.1 of Chloroflexota bacterium. GTDB lineage: Bacteria > Chloroflexota > Dehalococcoidia > Lucifugimonadales > Lucifugimonadaceae > VGZT01. Next base: position 1,732 of record JACQUF010000444.1, on the reverse strand, counting down.
GGTGGCGCGCGGGTGGAGCATGGCCTACGCCATCATGTGCGGCGTCGAGATACCGGAACAGCTTCCCGCGGGCTATCGCGGCCCCGACGGTCCCGGCACGTTTGCCGATCCTCCCGACGAGCTGCTGGACGAAGACATTCGCGCCCAGATCCGCGCCTTTGCGGACTACAGCGTCCAGGAAGTGAAGCGGCGCATCTTTCCAAAGCACGGCTTGTAGCAGACAGCGCATCACGATCACGCCTCATTTCGCCGGGTCGTCGCCTGTCGCGGCGAACGAAGGCCTTCCCAAGTGGGCGGAGAATATCGTCCTTGTACTGAATGGCAAAGCGCCGCACGGCCTCGGCAACCCTGACGTGATCAAGCGCATCACGGTCATGCGATCGAAGGGCAATTCGCGCTGGGATGGCGTCCCGGGATAAATCGCATCTACCTCGACAACCCGAATTACGCGCTTCGCCCCACGGGGGAGAAGGTGGCTTAAGGCCGGAAGAGGGTCCGCCCCTACACTTCGCGGAACTCGCCTTCGACCGTGTCGTCCGGCTTCTTCTTCTCGCCGTCGCCCGGCTGCTCTCCGCCCGCAGCCGCGCCGCCCGGACCGCCTGCCCCTGGCTGCGCGCCCCCGGCCGCGTACACCGCCTGGCCGACCTTCTGCAGCAGCTTCTGAAGGGCGTCCGCCGCGGCCACGACTTCAGCCGTTTCAGGCTGCGGCTTCGCGATAAGCTCTCGAACCTTCTTGATCTGCGACTCGATCTCGCCCTTGAGATCGGCAGGAACCTTGTCGGCCTGCTCTCGCATCAGCTTTTCGGCCGCGTATGCCGCGCTGTCCGCGGCATTACGGGCATCCACCGCTTCCTTCTTCTGACGGTCCTCCTCGGCGTGCTCCTCCGCTTCGTGTACCGCTCTCGCGATGTCTTCCTTCGAAAGACCGGAGCGGCCGGAAATCGTTATGTGTTGCTGCCGCTTCGTGCCGATATCACGGGCGGTAACTGTCAGGATACCGTCTGCATCGATGTCGAACTTGACCTCGATCTGCGGAACGCCGCGCGGGGCCGGCAGGAGGCCATCCAGGATGAACCGCCCGATCGACTTGTTCTCGTTGGCAAGCGGTCGTTCGCCCTGGACCACGTGGACCTCTACCTGCGTCTGGCCATCTGAGGCAGTGGTGAACACCTCCGACTTGGAAGTCGGAATCGTCGTGTTGCGCTGGATCAACACGGTCCGTACGCCGCCCAGCGTCTCGATTCCGAGCGATAGCGGGGTGACGTCCAGGAGCAGGATGTCCTTGACTTGTCCTTCGAGCACGCCGGCCTGGATCGCAGCACCGAGCGCAACCGCCTCGTCAGGGTTAACCGACTTGTTCGGCTCTTTGCCGAAAATCTTCTTTACCTTCTCGATGACGGCTGGCATCCGCGTCATCCCGCCGACCAGGATCACCTCGCCGAGATCCTTGGGCATCACGCCCGCGTCCTTCATAGCCTGCTGGCAAGGGGCTTCCGTCTCGTCGATCAGGTCCTGCACGAGCTGTTCCAGTTTGGCCCGGGTAAGCGTCATCGACAGATGTTTCGGACCGGTCGCGTCCGCAGTGATGAACGGCAGGTTGAGCTCGGTCTGGGTGACAGTGGAAAGCTCGATCTTGGCTCGTTCGGCCTCGACACGCAGCCGCTGCAGCGCCGCGCGGTCGCTTCTGAGGTCGATCCCGTTCTCAGCCTTGAACTGGTCTGCCGCCCAGGTG
>JACQUF010000457.1 GCA_016210435.1 Chloroflexota bacterium | reverse complement strand
CTTCTCGACCGTCTTCTCCTTTTCGACTACGACGGTCTTTTCTACGATCTTTTCAACCGGCTTTTCGACGATCTTTTCCCTTTCGACGACGACCGTCTGGACGACTGGTTCGCCTTCACCGCAGGCCGCCGCGAGCACGACAAACGCGGCGCCCAGCACGCCTAACACGATCCACTGCCGAAGCCAGCTGGCCCGTACGTATCGCATCTAAACCTCCGCGGCGCACGCGCGGTGCGCCAGTCAGATCCGTGTACTGGAAACGATCGATTCCGCGAGTGCCGAGGCCGGGCGAGTGGATGGCCTTGCACGGGGTTTCGCCCGCGTCCGGACCCCCGACTGGTCCCTGCCCTCCTGGACCGCGATGCGGCCCACCACAGCCTTCAGGCGCAAGGCGCCGTGACGCTAGCACACGGTGTTAAATTCGTCAACGAAACCGCGGCGGCTATGCCTGGGCAGCCGCGAGACCTCGGCACGTTCACCTCGTTCGGGTTCACCGCGTTCACAGTCCCGGTGCAGAACGCGTTGCCGCCCCGGTTTCTGGGGGTGGTGACGACCAACCTGCAATTCGCCAGGGTGCTGGGGATGGCCGCCGGGAGTGCCATACTCGGCGCGGTCCTCCTGATCCAGGTAAAGGCCGCGCCTCCCGAATTCGAAGCAAATTCCATTCAAGCGAGGCTTGCCGACCCCGAGGTTCTCGTGAACAGCGATCGCCTGGGCGAGCTCAAAGAGCAATTCTTGAACGATCCTGCGCTCGGAGTTGGCGCCTATGAAACAGTGCTGGGGCAGACCCGGGAGGCGCTCGCCGGGGCGGTCCGGCTCGTGTTCCTCGCGACTACGGCTGTCACGGCGATCGGAGGGCTGCTGTCGGTGGTCGCATTCAGCGGGCGCGTGCCAGCCGACCTCGAAGAACCGATTGAAGCAGTCCCGACCCGGCGGCCCCAGGGAGTGCGGGCCGGGGGTTCATCCGACGGTTCCGCCGGCGCCTAGGATCCAGCCTTCCTCTTGCAGGCACTGCTCAACCTGCCGATCGTTGAGCCCCGCAGGCCGGGAGAATAGCGCCTCAAGTGCGCCGTTCTGGTCGAGGATGGACCCCCACGAAGCCATATCGCAAACTTGACGGGCGTCGGGAATCGGGTCCTCACACTTGCGGTGGGCGACCGGGACGAGGCTGGGCCATATCTCGGCATGGATTACAGACGGGCCCGGAATGTCGCTTCCTGCGATTCCGAAACCGGTCTCGAATGGCCAGACCCGGCTGACAGGGGCAAGTACCGGATCCGACCTGATCTTCGACAGGTACGCGATGCCTGCGATCGCCTGGCTGCCGACCGATCCCCGGCCGCCGAGCTGCCAGATGCTGCGGACGTTTTTGTTCTCGCGCCGGGCCGCCCGTTCGGTGATTCGAAATTCCTCCAGGTTCATGCCGTGATCAGTCGTGAAAGGAAACTTGATGCCAGCCTTCGTAGGTTTGAGCCAGGCATTCTCGTAGCGCTTTGAGCAAAACCATGCCGGTCCGGGTCCGGTTCGCCGGCAACGGCTATTGATCCACGTGGCTATCTGCTGAACGTTGTGTCGGTTGGCGCGGTCGGCAACGAAATCGAAATGCTCATCGAGTGAGCGCCAGATCGTGCACCAGGGCGAATTCGGGAAGGAATTTCCGATGGCCCAGGCGGTGCCGGCTGGAAATGAATAGGGAAAGTCGAAGCCCACCAAGACCCGACGGCCGTCTCGCACGAGCGACCGCAATCTGGCCGAGACGTGGTCTGCCGCCACGGCCCGCGTCCGCAGGTACATGACGCTGCGCTCGCCAGGTTTGCATGGCGCCTCAGCAACCCAGACGGAGTCCGCACTCTCCCGCGTCGGTGAAGGCGTCGACCGGGCGGTCCAGTCCACGAACATGTAGGAATCGAATAGTGCCATCGCCCGCTGTCACTTGCCGCCAGGAACGAGAAGGCTATCGCCTGCGCGCCACGGCTTTCACGCCGGAACGCGCGCGGGTTCTTGTCACACTGGTGGTCCGGACGGCCCCTCGCCCGTTCTTCTGTAAATAGGAGGGCGTCCAGTTCTTCGTGACGCCAGGCTTTTCACCGGCGGCTTTCTTCTGTTTCTTGACCGCCTCGATCATCGCCTGGATATAGCCGTTGGCAAAAGCCCTCCCCCGGTGGCCCCACGGCGTGTCCTGGTGCGTGTGCGGGACATGGTCGTCGATGAAGAAGCTATCGAAGCCGACCTCGTGGTAGATCTCCATTGCCTTGAACATGTCAACGTGGCCGCTATTGATGAACTCCTCTCGGAACTTCGGTACCGGCCCCGACACGTTGCGGAAGTGGACGTACAGGATCTTGTTCCTCGACCCGAAATAACGGATCTGGTCGTAGATGTCATCGGTCATCTCCGAGAAGGTCCCCTGGCAGAACTCGATGGCGTTCGAGTAGGACGGGTAGATCTCGATGAGCCGCCGGTAGGCCTCGAAGCTGCGGAGCAACTGAGGGATACCGCCGAGGGTCGGAACCGGAGGGTCGCATGGATGGATGCCCAGCCGGATCCCCTCCTCTTCGGCGATTGGCGTGATGATTTTGATCCAGTACTCCAGATTCTTCCACATCTCGGTTTCGGAGTACTCGCGGT
>JACQUF010000456.1 GCA_016210435.1 Chloroflexota bacterium | reverse complement strand
TACGACAAGTTCATCGAGCCTAACGTCGTCGTGAAAGACGGGTACCTGATGCCACCCGAGGGTCCCGGTCTCGGGACTCGACTCAAGAAATCCGTGCGAGAGCGGTCCGACGCGATGGTCGAGGTGAGTGACGAGGCGTACGAGTTCAACTGGCCCGGCTTCGTTGACCCAGGGCAGAGAAAGCCCAATGTCTGGCAGCCTGAGGTGAAGGCGCGCGGACGTAAGAGCGCCCCGCGTCGCCGCTAGGCGACGACAAGCCGGGAGCGCCCCGACTGGCGCTGAGGCCCCGGGCGACCCGTTTCGGCTCGCGACCCCCGCCCCTGACCACGCAGTCACCGATGTCGGGCTGTGACCCGAGGCCATCGGGCGAACCGTCGTGTACTCAGGCGAGCATCTCATTTCAGACGACGGCTCGGAGTGCATTGATTTGCTAAAATTACAGTGTAATTATGTAATTCAATTTCACCCACGGTCCAACGGGAGGTAGCGATGACAGATATTGCAGATCAGATCAGCGGATGGCTCGCAGGTCGCATCCCACCGGACTGGTTCGTCGAAGCCCCACGCATCGCCACAGACCGCGATGAGGTCCTGGTCATCGGCCGGCTGGCGGCGCCGAAACTGGCCAACGAGCAATCCGAAGACGGAAAGCACGCCGCCTGCGCCTCCCGGATCGACGCATTCAGGGAGGAAACTCGCGAGGCCCGCATGCGGATCGCGAGCGACGCCGAGGCGCTTTTCCGGAGAAAGGTGTCCTGGGGCGCGGAATGCGGAGAGGCGAACAAACTCTTTACGCACCTTGGAGTGCCCGTTATGACCCGGCTTCGCGTCCAAGAGCGGCTCGTTCTCGACACGCTCGTCGATGCAGGTGTCGCCCGGACCCGGAGCGACGCCCTGGCTTGGTGTGTCCGGCTCGTAGCCAGCAAGGAAGACGAGTGGCTAAAGGAACTGCGCGAGGCCTTCACAAAGGTCGAGAGCGTCCGCAGCAAAGGCCCAACCCTGACCTAGCCGCCCGGCGATAACGCCTTCAGGAGCCATTGATGACCGAACAACTGAAATCCGCGGATACGGCCGAATCCGAGGCCCTGGACGCCTACTCTCGAACCGTGATCTTCGTCGCCGAGGCAACCCGTCCGACCGTAGTTAGCATTCACAGCCGGAATGGCGATGGCCGGCCGCAGCGATATTGGCCGCCCGCGCCCGAGGGCGCGGGCTCAGGCGTCATCCTCGCCCCCGATGGGTACATCGTCACCAACGACCACGTCGTCGATTCCGAGAGAGAATGGATCGTCGCTCTGGCGAATGGCGATGAGGCCAGGGCCGAGATCGTTGGCAAAGACCCCGCGACCGACCTGGCGGTGGTTCGAATTCCGGGGTCCGGCCTGCCCGCGATTTCGCCCAGCGACTCCGACCGCCTGCGGGTCGGCCAGCTGGTCGTGGCGATTGGCAACCCCCAGGGCCTGGAGCTGACCGTCACCGCCGGGGTTGTGAGCGCCCTCGGGCGCTCCCTGCGCAGCAAATCGGGCCGCCTTATCGAGAACGTCATCCAGACTGACGCCGCGCTGAACCCAGGCAACAGCGGCGGGCCGCTGGTGGACTCACGCGCACGCCTCGCAGGAATCAATACCGCCGTCATCCGGCCAGGCCAGGGGTTGAGCTTCGCGATCCCCGGCAACACGGTTTCATGGGTCGCCAGCGCGCTGATGGAGGACGGCAGGATCCTGCGCGGGTTCCTCGGTGTGTCAGTACAGAACTTCAAAGTCAGTGGGCAACTGGTAGATCGCCTGGGCCTGCCCTCCGGAACCGCGGTCCAGATCGTCGCCGTTTCCGAAGACGGTCCCGCCGCGGCAGCGGGAATCGGCAAAGGTGATGTGCTGCTGGCACTGGGCAATGCGCCGGTTACCGGGGTCGACGCGCTGCACCGCGTACTGGCGCGCGATCTGATCGGGCGAAAGCTGCCCGCCGCGCTTCTGCGCGGGGAATCGCTGTACCGGACGACCGTCGCTCCGGTGGCCGCGCCCGACAACGTGTAGCGTCCTTCGGCGTCGCAGGCGGGAGGCAGCTAGAGGTCTGCGCGCAGACGGTCTGGTTCGCCCGGGCGCGGGGTAACCGCTTCCCGGGCGGGCTGCCCATGGTCAGGCTTCGGGGAGGAGTGGGCCCACCAGCCGATCCAGGAATTTGTATCGCAGTTCGTGCATTTCACGCGCACCGCGAGCCGGCCTCTGGCGCCGCAATGCGTACACGTGAAGTGGCGTCGAAGCCCCGACAGTGAGTCGGCGTCCACGTGTCTGAGCAGTTCCGTGAGCTGCTCCGGGAGCAGCGATTTTGCCCCCGAGGCCTCGTGCTCCTTGACGTCCGCGAACTCGTGCTCGAGCTGCTTCATCATGTCGAACGCCCGCTCGAGCCGGGCGAGCCGGCTCTTCAAATCAGAAATGACCGGCCGCTGCTCTTCCAGTACGTGCAGCCGCTGATTGAGCTCGCCCAGATACTCTTCGCTCACGCGATCTACCTTTCGGCGGCTGCCGCATCGGGGGACAGCCGGCGGTTTTCACCGATTGCATCGTATCTGCGTGGTATCCCCGAGACATTGCGGTAACCGCGGCGACGAACGCGGAGAAACCGCCATCTGCAGGGGGCCAGGGTTCGAGGGCCAAGGGTCAAGGGCCGAGAGGGGAGAGCCAGGGTTCGAGGGCCAAGGGCCAAGGTTCGAACCCGGCGCCCGACCCTCGGAACGTAACCCCTGGCCCTTGGACCACGGCCCTTGAACCTGAAAGTGGCTAGGAAATCGAGGCGATGATCTTCCTGTACTCGTCCTCGGTGAACGCCTTCAGGGTCGTCGTCCGGACATTCCCCGCCTTTCCGAGAGAAAGTGCGATCTGCGCAGCCACCTCGTCGTTGGGCAGTTCCATCAGCACCGCGAGGTCGTACTGGCCCATCGTCAGGTAGAAAAAGATAAGCTTGCCGCCATGCTGCATGATCAGCCGCTTCGCCTCGTCCAGGCGCTTGGGGCTGTCTTTCACGTTCTTGATCCCCTGTTCGGTCCAGTTCACGAGCGAGAGGTAGCTCGGCATGTGTCCATCCTCCTCGGCATGCATGTGCGCGAATTCCGCGCGGACCAGCAGACGGACGCTACGCTCAGTGCATCTCAGTGTCAACGGATGCGGCGGATTTCGTCGGCTACTGCCTGCGAAGTCGTCCAAACCGTGTCGGTGCGTCATACTTTCACTGGCGGCGCCGGGAGGTTCCAGGCTTGACGCGAGCGGCAATGACGGCGCTGGACCATCTCGTCTATGCGACACCAGACCTCGAATCTTCGGTCGATGAGCTGGAGCTGAGACTGGGGGTCAGGTCTGTGCCGGGTGGCCGTCACCCTGGTCGCGGCACCCGCAACGCGCTCCTTGCGCTGGGGGCGGAGCGGTACCTGGAGATAATCGGCCCGGATCACGGCCGGGGGCGGCACAGGGGACCACGGGCATTCGACATCGATCGGCTGGTGCGCCCGTGCCTGAAGACCTGGGCTGTCAAGGCGCCGGGCCTGGAGCAGCAAGTCGAGCGGGCCAGGACCGCCGGCTATGACCCGGGCGACATCATCCCGCGCAGCAGGGAGCGCCCTGACGGCGAGCTTCTGCGCTGGAAACTGACGTCGCACGGCGATGAGCATCCCGAGTGGCTGGTTCCGTTTCTGATCGACTGGGGCGACTCCCCCCATCCGTCGCAATCGAGTCCGGGCGGAGTGACACTTGTTGGCCTCCGCGCCGAGCACCCGTCGCCAGCGCGTATCCAGGCGATCCTCCGGGCGCTCCGTGTGCAACTCGAAATCGGCGAATCGCCGGCAGTCCGGCTAATTGCAACCCTGTCCACGCCACTTGGCCCGGTCGATCTGACCTGATGCCCGGGCTCGGGGGCGGCATTGGCGTGATCGCCGGACTCGCGGCTGCTCTCAGCGCGGTCGTGATAGCGTGCAGTGACGACGCCTCCGCCGATCCGGTTGCCGCTCGCCGCCACCTGGAAGCTGGTGCACTGCTCCATCTGCAGGGCCGGTTTTCGGAAGCGATCGCCGAGTACGACCTCTCGATTGCTCTCTTCGAAGGTGACCAAGACGCCTACTTCAACAGGGGTCTCGCCGAAGCCGGACTCCGGCAGTTCGAGACCGCCATATCCGATTTCGACGCCGCCATCCGTCTGCTGCCTGCGTTCGCCGAAGCCCATTACCAGCGCGCGAACGCATACGACGACCTGGGCCAGCACGAGCGGGCACTCGCGGACTATGACTCTGCCATCGAATTCGCCGCGCCGGACGCCCGGTTGACCCTTGTCCAGCGGGACCGCGCGATAGCGCAATTCAAGTTGAACCGCCAGCGCCAGGCCTCGAACGGCGGTACGGACCCCATGGCGAATAACCCGAAGGGGTATCTCGAGCGCTGCACGTACTACACGCGGCAGGGACTCACCGGCCGCGCGCTCGAGGATTGCGACGCCGCGGTGAGGCTGGACCCCGAAGATTCGAGGGCGTTCTTCGCCCGGGCGAATGCATACGTGCAGGCGGGAGAATTTCGGAGGGCCATCCTCGATTACGATCAGGCGGCCCTGCTGGGGTATTCAGGTCCCCACCTCTACTTCAACCGCGGCGTCTCAAACGCCCAGGTCGGGCGCCAGGTCGAGGCCATTCAGGACTTCAACCGGACGCTGCGCCTGGACCCGGCGTACGCGAGCGCGTACGGGGAGCGTGCGGCTTCACTCGCAGTGCTCGGACGTTACGAAGCCGCAGAACGCGACGTCCAGCGAGCGGTTGAGCGCGGGCTCGACCCGAACGACCTGGCCGAGGAAATCGACGGGATACGCCGCCTTCGGGAGCGGCGAATGCGAGACGAAGCGGCGCGCTAGGGTCCCGGGTCTCCGACCTTTCCGAGGCCAGCCCCTTCCGCCAGCACCAGGCGGTTGATCTCATCGCGAAGGCTGGATGGCATCTCCCAATCGCCTCCAAGGTCTTCCTTGATTTCTGCCGGCGTCTTCGCGCCGCACAGGGCGACCGTCACAGCCGGATTTCCGAGCGCCCACGCGACCGCCAGCTGGGCGACAGATTTACCGTGGCCGCGTGCAAGCTTCTTCAGCTTCTCGACGACTCCGATGTTCTTAGGAAGGTTCTCGGGCGCCCATGTGGTGAGGCCGAAATTCTTTCCAGTCCGCCGCCAGTCGTCTTCGCCGAAGGCCTGGTCCCGCTTCCATGCTCCCGTCAGCAGTCCATGCGCCATCGAACCATAGGCCATGATGCCGACTCCGTTCTTCTGAACGAACGGGAACGTCTCTGCCTCTGGTCTCCGATCGAATATGTGATACCCGACCTGATTGCAGACGATCTGCCCGTGTTTGAGCGACTCGGACATCTGGGGGACGGAAAAATTCGAGACGCCGTAGTGCCGTATCTTCCCGGCGGCCTTTGCCTCTTCCAGCGCCTCCATCGGTGTCGAGAACGGGCGGGTCGGGTCCGGCCAGTGGATCAGATACAGGTCGATGTAGTCAGTCTGGAGGCGGTTGAGGCTTTCCTCGAGACCGCTTCGCAGGTATTCCGGGGAGCTGTCGCTGACAGTCGAGCGCGTCCGGTCGGTCTGCCCCTGCACCCAGCGGCGGCCGCCCTTGGTGACGAGGATGACGTTCTTACGGAACGGCTTGAGCGCCCGCGCCATCAGCTGTTCGCCGTAGCCCCATCCGTAGACGGCGGCCGTGTCGAACAGCGTTACGCCGCTGTCGTATGCCGCGCGCACCGCGGCCGTAGCGTGGTCTTCGTCGAGCGCGCCGTATTGCCCTTTCCCCATCGGCCAACCCCCGAACCCGATGACGCTGGTTTCGAGCCCGGATTTGCCGAATTTTCGAGTACGCATCCCGTCCACCTGAAGGATTCAGCCCCGCCGGCGCTTACCCGGCGGCATCATATTGTCACGCAACCGGCCTGGGCGCGCGCCAGGATCACCGATGAAGCCGACGTAGCTGGCTCAATGGGTACCGCCGCAGCGCAGGATTAGTGCAGCTACCGTGCACGAGAGGGTACCGATACCCCCTGGGGGAGAGGCGCGCATTCAGGCCTGGCCCCTGGGGCGCGCGAGGGAGACGCCTAACCTCCCGGTCCCGCATGACCCTGGCTTCCTGCCGCCCGGATCGTAGAAACCGCCCACTCCCGGTCTGGGTCTTCAATCGCGATCTCGTCCACGCCGGCTTTGAATTCCGCCATCAGCCGCTCGTATTCGGACCGCAGCGCGGGGTCCCTGGGAGTCCACTCGTGGAGGTATCTCACCGCCTTGACCTCTGCCTGGAGCAGTTCCTTGAGGCACCCGAAGCAGGGGCGGAGCGTCGTGTAGATCGCTGCGCCCGCAACGGGGATCCCGAACCGCGCGGCGGCAAGGAGGGCATTCTGCTCGGCGTGAACGCAAATGCAGACGTCGTAACCCGATCCCGCCGGGTATCGTTCGCGGTTGGCGCAGCGGTCGCATCCGCCTTCGTCACAGTTGGGCATGCCGGTCGGTGTGCCGTTGTACCCCGTCGATACGATCCGCCGTTCAACCGCGATCACCGCGCCGACCCGGCTGCCGAGACAGTTGGCGCGCGCACGAACGGCAAGTGCGATGCCCATCATGTAGTGGTCCATATCGGGGCGGCGGCGCTGGTGAGCCATGGGCGCAATTATCGCCGGTCGGGCCGCCGGACGGCTGAAGAGAGCCAGTCGCATCGGCTCAGCGGTTGTCGATCGCAGGCCGCCTTCAGGCGCCGAGGCCGTTGTTGCCGGGCGGCGGATTCTGAGTCTAGGATGCTGCAGCCATGCCAGCAAAGATCAAACTCGAAGTGCAACCGTTAACCGCCGAACGGTTTGACGACCTCGCAGAACTTTTCGGCCGCCCGGGCGGATCAATCGTGCGCGGATGCTGGTGCATGTACTACCGCAGGACCGGCAGCGAGCCGCATCCTGGCATCGGCCGAGGCGAATCAAACAGGCGGGCGCTGAAGGCTCTCGTCGATAGCGGGGCTGTTCCAGGCTTGATCGGATACCGGGACGGCAGCCCGGTAGGCTGGATTTCGCTCGGACCGAGAGACCACTACCTGAAGCTACGGCGGTCCCCGGTAATGAAACCTGTCGACGACAGGCCCGTGTGGTCGATCGTCTGCTTCTACGTGGACCCGAAGATGCGTGGCAGGGGAATCGCCGATCAGCTGCTCGCTGCCGCGATCGACTACGCCCGCGACCAAAGGGTCAAGTTGCTCGAGGCGTATCCGGTGGATAAGGACGAACGCAGCCATCCTGATTTCATGTGGTTCGGGTCGAAGACAATGTACGACCGGGCGGGGTTCGGGGAGGTCGCGCGTCGCAAGGCGCACCGGCCAGTCATGCGGAAAGCTCTTGCCTGACGCATACACCCTACCGCCGGCCGGAGGGCGATAAATGGGTCTGCAGCTTAGAGACATCACGATCGATTGCGCGCATCCGCAGAACCAGGCGCGTTTCTGGTCGCAGGCGCTCGGATGGAAGATTCAACATGTGCTGACGGGCCGCACCGAAGTGACGGTGTTCGGAAAGTCCGAGCGCGTCGTTGAGGAATCGGCAAGCCTGATTGGTGGCGGAGACGGCTGTCCGCGCATCGTCTTCGTGCGCGTCCCCGAACCCAAGACGGTCAAGAACCGGCTCCATCTTGATCTGTTCGCAGACGACCTCGACGCGGAAGTGCAGCGGCTGGTGAAGCTTGGCGGTGAGATCGTTGACCGCCGCTTCCGATCGCCACGCGGCGCACCTCGCATCACCTGGGTGGTCATGAAGGACCCCGAGGGAAACGAGTTCTGCGTGAACGAGCAGCGGAAGTAGCGGCATAGAGGGCCGCCAGGTGAAGACAACGGGTATGCCCCTTTCGCGTTTCATGGTCCTTGACCTGACGCGAGTGCGGGCCGGTCCAACATGCGTGCGACAGCTGGCAGACTGGGGCGCGGACGTTATCAAGATCGAGCCTCCGCCGGACGATCAGGAGCCGATGGGCGGTCCCCGGGACGGGTTCGACTTTCAGAACCTTCATAGAAACAAGCGGTCCATCACGCTCGATCTGAAGGCGTCCGAAGGCAGGGAGATATTCCACCGGCTCGTGGCGCGGGCAGATGTCGTGGTCGAAAACTATCGTCCAGACGTCAAGCATCGCCTCGGTGCCGACTACGAGACCCTCTCGCGGATCAACCCGCGAATCATCCTCGGGAGCATTTCCGGTTTTGGACAGGGTGGTCC
>JACQUF010000455.1 GCA_016210435.1 Chloroflexota bacterium | reverse complement strand
CGATCACGCCGAATATCACGCCCTGCAGCACGAAGAAATCGCTCTGGATGATCGACTGCACGAGCAGGCCGCCAATGCCCGGGTACGAAAAGACGACCTCGACCAGGATGAAGCCGGAAACAATATGGCCGAGCGAGAGAGCGAGCCCCGTCGTCTGGGGAAGGATCGCGTTGCGTACTGCATATTTGACAAAGATGCGGCTGGCCCTCAGGCCCTTGGCTTCGGCGAGCTGCATGAAATCATCGTCCTGGGTGGTGACCATCATGCCCCGCATGCCAAGCGCCCAGAACCCGAGGGTCACCAGCACGATCGCAAGCGCCGGCAGGGCGGCGTGACGCGCCACGTCCAGCAGGAATCCGAAATCGGACCAGTCCGGGAAGGTGGCGATGCTGTAACCGCCGAACAGCGGAAAAAGTTTGAGGCGGAACGCCAGGAAAAACAGCAGGACGAGTCCGAACAAATATTGCGGGATCGCCGAGATCGTTAGAAGCGGCATGAAAAGATAGCGGAGGGAGCCTGGGGCGCGTGGCCATCCCAGCAGCGCGCCAAGCAACGTGCCCAGTAGAAACCCCATCAGCGTGGCCATCCCGCCCAGCGCCAGCGTCCATGGCACGGTTTCCACGATCAGCGCGCCGACGGTTTTTGGGAAATTGGAGAGGGAGACCCCGAAATCCCCACGTGCGAGGTCGTACAGGTAGTTCCGGTACTGAATTATCAGGGGCTTGTCGAGGCCGAACTTCTTGTTATATGCCTCGACGATCTCGTTGAATCCCGATTGAAGGTAACCGCCTCGCGTGGCCTCTTCGAGAAGACGTTCCCTGATAGGGTCGCGGCCGCCGACGCGAGGCAGGAAGAAATTGATCGTGCTGGCGATCGCGATAACGAGGAGAAAGATGCCGAACCGACGGGCGAGGTAACCGCGCAAACCCCATCCTCCTTATGGATCACGAGGGGGCTGGTGCCTGAAATTACCACATCGAAGGCGCTTACGGATTCATTCGTGAGTATTGTCACAAATGCCGTAACGTGACGTTACTATAGAATTTTCACGTTGACACCGTTGTACAATGCCTCAGATCTGCCTTTCTGCAAGGCGCCGCATCTAATCGCGCCGGCAGACTCACCAGGCTTCGAGGATATACGCAGGCTGACAGGGCTTGAGTTTAGGGGGCGTCGTCGATGGTCACCCGTTATCTGAGAACCGGCCTGTTCTTGGTGGCGCCGCTTTTGCTGGCCGCAGTGGTCGCTTGCGGCGGCGGGGAGGAGGCGACGCCTGCGCCAAAGGCGCAGCCGACAACTGTCCAGGCGACGCCAACAACAGGGGCAGCAGTCGCGCCGTCGCCGACACCCGCTCAGCCCACGGTGCAGCCAGGCAAGGTCAAGGATGTCCCACGCAACCGCCAGCTGCGCCTGATCTGGGGTGGGGCGGGCGGCGTGGGAGCGGCTGGTCGCTACACGGACCACGAGCTCTGGAACCCGTATAACCCGGGGACGAGCCACCAGAACGGATCTCAGCTCTTCTACGAGCCGCTCGCGTTCTATAGCGCGTTCGCCAACAAGAACATCCCGTGGCTCGCGGAGAAGTGGGAGTACAGCCAGGACTCTACCGAAGTGACGATCTTCCTGCGCAAGGGGGTGAAATGGAGCGATGGCGTCGACTTCACCGCGGACGATGTCGTGTTTACTCTCACGACGCTTCGGGACCGCGGGGCAGACGTCCGCTTCGGCAAGGACGTCCAGCAGGCGGTAGACACCGTGACCGCGAGCGACTCGCACACCGTCAAAGTCAAGTTCAAGGTGCCTTCTCCGAAGTTCCTCTATTTCATGACCTACAAGTACGACATCGGCGTGTACGTCGTCCCGAAGCACATCTTCGAAGGTCAGGACATCACCAAGTTCACCCACTTCGACATCGCGAAGGGCTGGCCGGTCACGACCTCACCCTGGCGGGTTGTCGCTACCTCGCCCGAGCAGAAGGTCATCGACCGGACGGACAGGTGGTGGGCGGTCGACCAGGGCCTTGCCACGATGCCGAAAGTCGAGCGCATCATCTACATCCCCAATCCGGGGGAGACGCAGATGGCGCAGGCCTTCATTTCCAACGAGGTGGACGCGAGTCTTGACTTCCGGCCCGCGACCATCAAGACATTGCTGCAGCAGAACCCGAAGATCACTACGCACGCCGGTAAGGAGGCCCCGTTCGGCTACGTGGACTGGTGGCCGATCTCCCTGTTCTTCAACGATTCGAAGCCGCCGTACGACAAAGCGGACGTGCGCTGGGCGATGAGCTACTTCATCGACCGCGATCAACTGATTGACGTGGGATATGGCGGAGCGGGTACGACATACCCGCTGCCGATGCCGTCCTACCCGCCCCTCCAGCGCTACAAGGTCGCGGTCGACGACCTGCTGAAGGAAAACAACACGCTGGAGTTCAACCCGCAGAAGGGCGGAGAACGCCTCAAGAACGCGGGCTTCACCAAGGGCGCCGATGGCAAGTGGAAGGATGCCCAGGGCAACGCGCTCAAGTGCGACATCATCGGCTTCGGGATCTTCAACGACATCGGGCCGATCGTCGCCGAGCAGCTAAAGAAGCAGGGGATCGATGCGTCGTACGCGACTCCACCCGACTCGGGGAACCGCCAATCGCAGGGCGACTTCTCATGCGCGATGCGAGGTCACGGCGGCAGCGTCCGAGACCCGTTCTTCACGATGAAGCTCTACCAGTCGTCGAGCGCGCTGGTCCCGGGCGCGCACCTGGTGAACTTCTACCAGTGGAAGAATGACGAGTGGGACCGTCTGACAGACGAGGTTGGCAAGACCCCAATCGACGACGTCGCCACGCTTGAGAAACTCTGGCGCCAGGCGTTCCAGATCTGGATCAAGGAGTTGCCCGACGTCCAACTGGTCGAGTGGTACCACAGGATCCCGATGAACACGACCTACTGGAAGGGCTGGCCGACGCAGGGGGACCCGTACGTGAACGGCGCCTTCTGGCACCTGACTTTCCCGTTGATCCTGACGAAGCTGGAGCCGGCGCAATAGCGTTCTAGCCTGCGTAAGCGTCGATGGACGGGGGCCCATGACCGGGCCCCCGTCTTGTTGCCGGGACAACTCATGCCGGGCAGCGGCTCGGAGCGCACCGCGGACTTCGGTCCGGCAGGATGCCCTGGGATGGCGAGCGCTTGGAGCCACGACACGTGACTGAAGCCCTGGAAGATCTGCGAAAGGCCGAGCGCCAGCGAAAGCAGCGGTCTTCCCGGGAGCGCCGGCTGTTTGTGCTCACCTTGCTTCCACTGGGGGCCGCGCTCGCACTGTGCGCGCTGTACGTCACGTTGCCGGTCTTCGTGGCCGCCGAAGACCCTTATTACAGGCCACAACGACCCGACACCAGTACCTTCTTCCAGGCGGCCGCAGCGCCGCTCCTCGCCGGAGTCGCGGTTTCGGCCGCCAGCGCGTTGATCGTCAGCGAGCTGGCAGGCGGTTGGCCCGCGTGGGTCCGTTTCGCGGTGGCGGGCCTGCTGTTCGGAGCTTCCGTGCAGTTTGCGACCGGATTGTTGATGCCTCTCAACCGCCTGTTTCTGGACGCGGCAGAGGGAATCGGAGGCGGCGTGTCCGACCGGATCATCAGCGCCGTTTACGGAACGCCCTTGTTCGCCACAACGTACGGTACGCGAGGGATTGGCATCGGGATCGTGAGCGGTCTGGTCTATGGCGGGGCAGGTTTGATCGCCTGGCTGCCACACAAGGTGGGCGCAAAGCTGGCTCGGATCTTCGGTCCGCCGGCGGTGTCGGCGGTAACCGCGGTCGCACTCTGCCTGGTGTTGTTCGCCGGTCCGGCCACCTTGTTCCAGTGGCTTGTTTCCGTTTTCGACGGACGTTAGCTGGCCGCGTCATCGTCACGGATCTGGCCTTGCCATTGGGCTGTTGCCCTGTAGAACATTCGTTCTAAAATAGGCGCAACAGGTCCATCCGAGCTTGCCGAAGGAAGGCCGAAATGGCAGCCGCCCTCACTCCTCTCATAGCCGAAAGGCCCGCTGGCGTCGCTCTCGATGCGTCACCCCGGGCAAGTCCACCGGCCACCCGGGCCGCGACGGAGGTCGTCATCGGCACGCAAGGCTGGTCGGCCGAAAGCTGGGCGGGAGTCTTCTACCCGAAGGGCCTGCCGGCAACCGATCGCCTCGCGTGGTACGCCCGCACCTTCAACGGCGTGGAGGTCAACACCTCATTCCATGCCGTGCCACCCATCGCCGCGGTCCGCAACTGGAAGAGCGCAACGCCTGCCGGCTTCACCTTCACGCTCAAGATGCCGCGCGCGATCACGCATGAAGGACGGCTGCGAGACCCTGGACCCGAGCTGGCGAGCTTT
>JACQUF010000454.1 GCA_016210435.1 Chloroflexota bacterium | reverse complement strand
GTGGCGATATGAACGCCAGCAAGACCTCGCGGCGGCGCTGATGCACTCAGTGCTGCGCGAGGCAGGAAAGCAGGAGGGTATGGCCGTCAAGGCCAGAGGCGTGGCGAAGCGACTCTGGAGGCTGGCTCCCCGTGTCCTGCTCGCGGCAGGCACGGCGGGGTTGGGCGCGACCGTGCCGGTCGCCGGACAGGTCGTGGCCGCTGTTACGGCAGCGGCACAAGAAGACGACAGCGACTACCAATCTGAAGTGGACCGCCTCCTATCCGACTTCGACGGCGTGTTGGCTGCATGGTCGAACGGTGCGCCAGTCGTCGTGTTTGTCGATGATCTTGACCGTTGTCTTCCAGATCAGGTTGTGAATCTTGCGGTCGGCATTCGTATCTTTCTGGACGAATCAAAGTGCAGGTTCGTGATCGGCGTAGATCGTTCAACCCTTGAAGCAGCCATTGAGTCGCGATACGGGGTGAACTATCGGGAAGTCGGCAGGACGTACATCGACAAGATCATCCAGTTGCCGGTGCCGCTCCCTCCGGTCAACCGGAAAGGGTTGCAGAAGCGCTACGGAAAACGTCTCGAAGAACTGGGCCTTACTGGTAAGGCACAAGCCCCGGTGGCGCTTGGACTGGTAAACAATCCGAGGAGTTACGAACGGTTCATCAACACCTTTGCCGTCATATCGGCGTTGGCAAGTTCACAGAAGCTGATCGCGTCTGAGCCCGACCGCGGCGCGTTGGCTCTATTCGTCGTCCTTGGCCAGAGGTTCTACGACTTCTTCGAGGCAACTGTCGGAAGTCCGAAACTTCACCTGATCCCATTCGTTGAGCACTGCCGCGTAGGGGAGGTTTGGAACGACAAGGCGTGGGTCGATTCCGGGATTGGCCATCTCCGGCCATACTTCGACAACGCAGAGCTAAAGGACTTCTTCAAGCGGCTTTCGGACGGGTGGGGGTGGGGTGACAGCAAGAACGCATATAACGCGGTCGGCACACTCGGAGATAGGCTCGAACCTCTCGCCGCCTTAGTGGCGGCCACGTCGTCGGGCTAACTTCAGGCGGCCAACAACCGGTCAGATGTTCGGTGTGGGGGGTAGGGACTGGCGTCGGCAATGACGCCGGATGGTTGTTGGCTGCCGACCATTTTCGGCCCGCTATTGCTAACTCGCGGGCCGTGCTCGGATGATGGTCGTCGCATTGGTGGGCAGGTCAAGGGTTACCGACGCACCCTCCTTGGAGAGGTTCCTCGTAATCAATACGCCGTCGGGCCGCACGAGACGGGTCAGTACTCGCAGCCAGCGCGCGTAGTCGATGCCCGCGTCTTCCACAACTAGGTCGTAGGGACCATCCAGCTTAGGCAGAAGAGTCTCGGCGTCACCCCGGAGGACTGTGACTCTGGCCTCTAATCCCCGTCTCACAAACTCCTGTTCTGCAAGGTCGGCGTGCATCGGGTCACCCTCGATTGTTTCCACGCGGCAGCTAGGGGCGGTCGTAGCGATGCACGCCGCCTGATAGCCGATACCACAGCCGACCTCCAGCACACGGGCGGCGGGCAGGGCGGCAGCGATGATGCCCCACAGGGGTGCCTGCGGACTCGGGAACACCGTGCAGCCCTCGCCATGCGCTCTGCGGTGAGCGTCTGAGGCGTCAAATAGCTCGCGAAGCAACTGGATGGCCACGTTTGCCCCCTTCACGGCGGTTCCGGGCTCGTTCAGGCCCGCGGCAGGGACGGCCAGCGTAATGTACAGGTGGGCAGACGGGCTAACCTTCAGTGGCATCGACGCGGGTGGAATGCGACCTCTTGGCCTTGTCGTACGGCGTCGGGCCTGTTCGCGGAGGTCGGTGGCTGCCGGGCAAGGGTCCAACATGCGGCCCCATATTTCCGACCACAAACCGGGGCAGGGTCAGGTACGAGGGGATGACGGCAGTTGGGTATCCCCTTTGTTTACTCGTGGTCGTCCGTGTTCCCATCGCCGACGGTAACCGGACCGCTTCCGCTTCGACTTGTCCACCGCGCCGGGCTGACGGCCCACAGGCAGACCCTCCGCCCGGCGGCGGGCCAAGCCAGCCTTCGTGCGCTCGGAGATTCGCTTCGACTCGAAGTTCGCCGCCCAACCCGTTATTGCCAGCATCAGGTCGCGTAGTTCACCACCGGATTCCGTCCACGGCTCTTCGAGCGACACCACTCGAACGCCTTCCGCGTCAAACCGGCGCATGAGGCCACAAAGGTGCTCGATGCCGCGGCGGGTAAGCCTGTCAAGGGCCCAGAGGATGAGGACGGAGAACTCCCGCTCATGCGCGGCACGTAGGCAGTCCGCCAGCATATGGTTGTACTGGGGCGTGTCGGCGTGACCTGACACGTCATCCAGCCGGAAGGTGCGTGCGATGGCAAACCCGCGGGCCTTGCAGTACTGCTCGATTCTCGCGCGCTGGTTATCCGCGTCCTGATCGTCGGTGCTGACGCGGACCCAGATGGCGGCCACGACGACTTGGCTGCCGTCGGATGGGCTCATGCTTGCCTATCCGGCTTCGTCGTCATCCTCTTCCTCGTCGCCATCGTCCTCGTCGGGATTGTCGAACCACTCCTCGGCATCCGGGTTCATCGCGACGGAGATGGCCGACTCGCAATCCGGATTGGGGCAGGTCACGTTCCCTTCCGACCGGGCAAGCGTCCCCCGAGGCATGAAGAACTTGCGGTCACACGCTCCACAGACGATTTCGAGTAGGTCTGCCATGTTGTAGTCACTCCCTCTTGGCTCGCGCGGCGTTCTCTTTAAAAGTGGCAGCTTCCATAAGGTCTTGCAAGGCAGGTGGGAGAGGAAAAAGGGGCCACTTTATGGTGGCCAAAAGCAGCGACGAACGGATGTGATCGGATGAAATTGCTTCTCGACACCGATATTGGCAGCGACATTGACGACGCCGTGGCCCTCGGCTACCTCCTCGCCCACCCTGAGTGCGACCTCCTCGGCATCACCACCGTCTCCGGGCAGCCCGTCGTACGGGCCAAGCTGGCGAGCGTGCTGTGTACTGCCGCGGGCCGACCTGCCCTGCCAATCTTTCCGGGGGCAGGAGCACCCCTCTCCGGGCCTCAGAGGCAGCCCGTCGCTAAACAGGCCGCAGTATTGCCTCGGTGGCCCCACAGGCAGGACTACCCCAACAGCCGCGCGGTCGGGTTCCTGGCCGACACCATCCGTGCCAACCCCGGTGAGGTGACGCTGCTGGCGATTGGCCCGATGACCAACGTGGGGGCCCTGTTCAGCAAGCATCCAGACGTACCGGCCAAACTTAGCGGCCTCATGCTCATGTCCGGCCGGTTCGGGCCCAAGCCCGCGGACGCCCGCGCCGACTGGGAGTGGAACGTCTACTGCGACCCAGCCGCCGCCGATGTTGTGTATCGAACGCCCGTCGCCTCTCACCGATCAGTCGGGCTGGACGTGACCATGCAGGTGCGGATGGAGGAGCAGGAAGTGCGGCGGAGGTTCGCAGCACACCCCCTACTCCTCCCTGT
>JACQUF010000068.1 GCA_016210435.1 Chloroflexota bacterium | reverse complement strand
TTCAGCCACAGGGTGTAGACGATCACGTAGAAAAGCGTCCCCGCCATCGCCAGTCCGGCCGAAAGGATGTTCGCCCAGAGGCCAAGAACGACGAACGCGAGGATGTTGAGCGCGATTCCGAACATGAACGCTGCTCGCGGAGAAATGCGCCCGCTCGCTACCGGCCGGCTCTTCGTCCGGCCCATCAGAGGGTCGGTGTCACGTTCGAGCCAGTGGTTGAGCGCACTTGCGCCGCCCGAGGCCAGTGCGCCGCCCGCCATCACGGTCGCAAGCAGCGGAGCAGGCGGTATGCCGCGATAGGCAAGCGCCATGGCGCCAAACGTCGTCAGTAGCAGCAGCGACATGATGCGCGGCTTTGTGAGCGTCAGATAGTCGTTCAGCGTATCGAAGGGACCGGACCGGCTCGACCCCTCCACCCGGGCGCTAAGCATTTGTGCGGATCCCGCGGAGCGCCAGGGCGTCGTTGGAGCGTAATGCCGTCAGGATGGCTACAAGTGCCGCGTCAGCCCATAGGAGCGTGGCGAGGGTAAGGTGGGCGGCACGCGCCGATTGGTCGAAATCGGTCCATGGGTTTGCCGCCCCCGCGAGCACCTGGACGAGGACGAGGCCCATCGCCCCGAGCGAAGCGAGTCGCAGTGCCCGGGACGCGCTCGGTAGCCGGTACGTGCGATGCGCGACCCACAAGATCAAGACGGCTGCTATGCCTGAGAACAGTCTGTGGATCATGTGTATCCATGCGAGGCTGCTCTGCGGAAGGAACGATCTACCATCGCATAGCGGCCATGTGCTGCATACTCCGCCGGCCCCCTGCCAGACCGCGTACGAACCGCTGAGGAGCGCCACGAGGATGGCGGCAGCCCCGATCCACGCCATGCGCGCGACCAGCCTGTCTTCGCTCTTCGCCGCCTTCATTACAAGGGTTGCACGGAATCCTTTCGTGGCGAATGTGAGGGCGCCCGCGGCGAGAAGGAGGTCGAGTTCAGCCAGGCCGAGATGGAGCGTCCGGATCGCGGGATGTATCTCGGTTCGGACGACCACCGCCCCGATCAGCCCGACGATGACCACGAGCCCGGTGGCGCTGGTCGTCAGCCAGAAAACCCACCGGTCCGAACGATGCCGCATCCAGACGCGGACCAGCGCGGCCACGAGCACGATCCCGACGACAGAGCCCGTGGTCCGGTGTGTCCACTCGATCCACGCGTGGTAGTCGAGTGGCGGGATCAGGCTGCCGTGGCACAACGGCCAGTCCGGGCAGCCAAGGCCGGACCCGGTCACGCGGACAATACCACCCATTGTGATCTGAAGAATGATCCCAATGACTGCCGCGGCGAGCAGTCCGATTACAAGCGCGTCGTCGCGGGTTTCAAGCGGGGTTCGGACGGACCCTGCGGCGCGTTCGCCGGCCGCGGCGGTCCGGGCTGTAGAGGGATGCAATATACCTACCTGCGTTCAGCTATGAGTTCGGCGGTGACGAGCAAGCGATGGTCGTATACGCGGGATGGGACGCATGCAACCAGCGTGATCGTCCCTCGCGGCGCCTCGAATAGTGCCATGTGGTCCTGGTGGAGCACCCGCGTGCTGACCACCCGGTATAGGAAGGCGCCTCGCTCGCTTTCAATGATGACGTCGACTGGGTCCTGTTTCAGCAGCTTCGGTATTTCCGGCAGGCGATAGAAGACGTTTCCCTCGTTCCGGCCCGGACTTTCGAGATGCCCGAAAAACCAGCCGTTGCCATTTTCCCCCGGATTGGCGGTTCCGGGAATGTGCCCGACAACATATGCCGGCGTCTCATATGCGCGGCTGTCGCCAAGATCGAGGATCTGGAGCTCGCGCACTTCGCTGTCGACGCTGATCGCCGGAATCGAAACCCGTGTTGTGGTCGGCATGGTCCCGATACGGCGGGCCGC
The DNA here is from genome assembly GCA_016210435.1 of Chloroflexota bacterium. Classification (GTDB taxonomy): domain Bacteria; phylum Chloroflexota; class Dehalococcoidia; order Lucifugimonadales; family Lucifugimonadaceae; genus VGZT01. The sequence continues at coordinate 3,475 of JACQUF010000068.1, read as the reverse complement.
ATCGAAACTGCTCACAAATTCGAACCCTTCAGGCAAGCCCGGGCCACCGTAGGGGTCGCTACCTGCCCAGAGGGGATCGCCCCAGTACTTCGGATTGATCACGCTCGCGGGGTAGACGGCTGAGAAATCGAACGCCGGCTGCTTGGTGGGGGCCGGGCTCGAGACTGCCCCTCCCGCCGCGGGACGCGAAGCGGAAATCCCGGGCGCGGCGCCCGCAGGTTCGATGGCGCCGCTTCGGGGCGCGGTTGCCGCCTCGGTTGGTCTCGGCGCGAGTACCTCGAACCAGGCGGCGCGCACTTCCTCGGGAACGGTTGCTTCCAGTTCGTCCAGCTTGCTTCGGGCCACCTGGGCGTAAATCAGGTACGCCGCCGCGAATCCCGCAACGGAAAACCCGAGCCCGATCAGCGCGAAGCCGGGCCACTTCGGAAATACCATGCGCCGGCTGCCCGGCTTTCGACTGCCGCCTACCATTTCTCGAAGTCCAATATACGTCAGGTCACGCGCGTGGCCGAGCGCACGTCCATTGCTGGCTCTGACCGACGCAGAACACCGACTTAGAATCGGTCTGAAATGAAGACAATTCTCGGGATTGAAACTTCCTGCGACGAGACGGCCGCGGGGGTCGTCATTGACGGCCGCCTGGTCGGCGGGAACGTCATCTCCTCACAGGTAGACGTCCACGCGCTCTACGGTGGCGTCGTGCCGGAGGTGGCTTCGCGGCTTCACATCGAGCGAATCGTTCCTGTCCTGGAACTCGCGCTCAGCCAGGCCGGGATGCGGTGGTCGGATATCGATGCCGTGGCAGTCACGAATGGCCCGGGTCTCGCCGGCGCATTGATCGTCGGTGTGAATACGGCAAAAGGGATTGCCGCATCGCTCGGCAAGCCGCTCGTCGGGGTCAATCATCTGGCTGGACATATCTACGCGGGCTGGCTTGCTGAGGGAATCCCCGACCCGGCTGAAGATCCAGGGTTCCCACTGCTCGCTCTGCTGGTATCGGGAGGCCATACTGATCTCGCTTTGATGGAGGGTCATGGCCGTTTCAGACTCGTAGGCCGGACGCGGGACGATGCTGCGGGCGAGGCGTTTGACAAGGGGGCGCGGATCCTCGGCCTCGGATACCCGGGGGGGCCCGCGATCGAACGGGCATCGGCAGGCGCGCCGCATACTGAGGCGATGCCACGCGCATGGCTGCCGAACACCCATGATTTCAGCTTTTCCGGGGTCAAGACGGCGCTGCTACGTCGCGCTCAGGAGGCCGGGATCTACCCAACGCCAGGGCGGATCAGGGATGGGAACCCGGTTGGCGCACTCGCCAGGGCTTACCAGGACGCGATCGTCGAGGTTCTCGTAAAGAAGGCAGTAGCTGCCGCAAACGAGTATGGCGTGAGAGGTATCCTCCTCGGCGGCGGTGTGGCAGCCAACCGGCAGTTGCGAGAAGAACTTGTTCAGGCTTCCGATGTCCCGGTTATCATTCCGCCGCCTGTACTGTGCACGGACAATGGCGCAATGATCGCAGCTTGCGGCAGCTATCTCCTGGAACTTGGCAGGAGCTCCGGCTGGGAGCTGGACATCTACCCGAACCTGCGCCTGGACTATGCCATCGGGTAGCGCGGCAGGCTTCTGGCCGGTTCCTGTGGCTGCGAAGGTATGGATTCGTCCCTGGCGCGTATGACGTCGGTCGCAAAAGCACGCGCATTCGGCAGCGAATCGGCCTTCAGCGGTATTGCCCTGGAGCTGCCGCCCGCATAAACGACAAGCTGCAGTCCGGGTGGCCGGAAGTAGTACTGGATCAGCAGGATCCCGCTTATGGCAGCGACCGCGAAAGCCCCGAGGTTCGCTACGTTCGGATTCGTGGCGACCTGATAGATCCCGAACGCGGCGACCAGGCCGAGAATGCCCCATATCAGGAGCCCGCGGTCTTTTGCCCGCACCTCCACGCCGACCCCCGTGATCGCGGCCAGTGGGATGGATCCCCAGACCCCCCGCGATCCTTCCCCACCTTGGAATTCGAGGCAGTCCGCAAACAAGGCGATCCGATATCTATCGGCCCCGGTGATCGCCGATATTTCGGTGCGCTCCGGCGCCGGCGCCGTGGCGGGGCCCTGCGGAGTTCCGGCTGTCGGCGCCGGACCGTGCCTTTCCTGTTCCATCCCCACCGCCTCAAACGACCTGGTGAAGCAATGCCGGATCCCCTCTTTCCAAACGCCCGAGGTTCTCGATGAGGATGTCGATGACATTCTCTTCGTACCGGCGAGTCTCACCCGCGGTGTGGGGTGTGATTATCACGTTGTCGAGGTCCCAGAACGGGCTGGATGGAGGCAGCGGATCATCGACGAAGTGGTCGAGACCGGCGCCCGCGATGCGTCGGGTCTTCAAAGCCTCGAGCAGCGCCGCCTCGTCAACACATGCCCCTCGCGCCACGTTGATGAGGTAGGCCGACGGCTTCATCAGCGCGATTGTTGAGGCGTTCATGATCCCCCTTGTTTCCAGGGTTAGCGGGCAGTTCAGGACAACGAAATCGGATTCGCGCAACAGGGTCTGTAGCCCGTCCGTGCCAAGGAGCAGGTCCACGGTTCCGGTATGCCGTGTCGGGTTCCGTTTGGTAGCAATGACGCGCATCCGGAAGGCCTTTCCGATTTCTGCCACGCGAGCCCCGATGTGACCGAGCCCGATGATCCCGAGGGTCTTCCCGCCGAGTTCGTCCTCGCGTTCGGCCAGATCGGAAATTAGCCCGCGATAGACATGCATACGCTGGTTGTCGCGCGCTTGATGCAGGTGCCGCGTCAACCCGAGTATCAAAGCGAAGGCATGTTCGGCGACCGCGTAGCGGTTCACTCCATACGACCGGCTGAGGCGGATGCCTCGCTTCTTCAGCTCATCTATCGGGAACTGGTCGAAGCCGGCGCCAATCGACTGGATCCAGCGCAGGCGAGACGCGTTATCAAGCAGACTGTTGTGCCACAGCCCGGAAATCACCAGCACTTGGATATCGGACATCCTCTTTTTGAGCGACTCGCGGTCGAAGACCTGGAAATGTCTGATGCCGGTGTTGCGCTTCTCGAACGTCTCCTTCATACGGTAGGCGACGTGTGCGAATCCGATCGTGAGCTGGTCGCGCGGCGGCCAACGGCCTTGCAATGAGGTCTCCTCGACGATCAGGACGGTCTCGTGACCAGCATCCGATAAAGATACAAGAGGCCCTGTTGCCCCCGGGCGGTTGTGGCCACTGATGGCCTCCCCGCACGTTGGAGCATCCTCCGCACCTCTCGTTCGATGCCGTTCCCGGGGAGCCTGGGATGGTCCCTGTACAGAGCGAAGGCACGTTCCGCGAGGGCCCAACGCTGTTCCTGAAACGCGATCGCGTGCAGCGCAGGAAGCACAGCGTTCACTACGATTTCTCGCGCCCGTCCATCCCCGAGAAGTGACTGGCCGCCTGGCACTGGACTGCCAACGACCAGATTGCGGGCGAGGT
>JACQUF010000438.1 GCA_016210435.1 Chloroflexota bacterium | reverse complement strand
AGGTACTTGATCAGCTGCTCGTTGTCGGGGCCGTCGATGAGCGCCCGCAGCTCGGGGTCGGTCATCAGCACGGACAGCGGGATGTCGCCCCGCAGGCCGACGAACCGAGCGATCGCTGACGCGGCTGCTTGCATGCCGGCCAGCCGAACCAGGATCTGCTTCACGACGGCGCTCGCGTGTGGCGTCCTGCCCTGCGCCTCGCTCAGCGCGGTCTCGATGAGATCGAGGTGTTTTTCGAGTTCCATCGCACGGGCGAGCACGCGCTCGTCCTCTGCCTTGAGCAGGTTGACCCGCCCGATTTCGCGCAGATACACGCGTACCGGGTCGTCGGTCATCTCAGAGTCCGGGGTGACCTTCTGCCACTCTTCGGCGGCGCGCATCGCCGCGTGTTCGGCTGCGCTGCGCGCGCCCTCCCACTGGTCCAGCTCGGAGGAGGCCAGGTTTTCCGCGCGCGTGCGCAGGATCGGCCCTTCCGGGCTATCGGGGTTGAAATCCTCGGCGGCTACCGGCGCGGCGTATTCGATGACCGACGATCCGCCGGCCAGGTCCTCCGGGAGGACGGCGTCGTTGATTACGAACTTTCTGGAGCGTCCTGCCATGGTCTACGGCTGTCTCGCGAACAAATGTTTGCGTCTTTGGTTCGGCGCCAGACTACATCGTTCGATCAGGGCTCTGGTTTCAGGTTTCAGGGGAACCGTCGGATTCAGCCGGATCGGCGAGGCCGCGGGCTTGGTCTCCACCTCCCGCGACTTTCTCGTTGCCGACAGCATCGGGTAGTCGGGGTTGTCGGCCGCCCCATTTTTTTACGAACGCCCACTGCCTTCGGGCATGCGTGATAGGCCGTCCGCGGCATCACGCGAGGTCGAAGAGGGGAGTGTTCATCGGACACTCGATTGCTCGTCGAAGGCGGACGTCGCCGAGGTACCGACGCGTAACGTGGAAAACGCTGCGCTCCCGGCCTCCCCCCGTCCAGGGGACGGGGCAAGATCCAAGGCCCTTGAGAGTCCGGCAGTTACGTGGTCGGAGCTGCCTGGCCATCACGCGGCATGGTCACGTCCCGGCTCGCGCTGCAGATGTCGCAAGTCCGGCCGAGGAGGCGCAGCCGCAGGTCGGACTCGGGCTTCAAGAGCCGATGGAAAACTTCAATGCTGACCCGCAGCTTCCTGCGCGCCTCTGTTAGATAGGCTACCGTCCGTTCACCCCGGGTGCTGGCCGCGGCTGACTCAAAAGCGGCCTTCAAGACAATCGCTTGATCTTCGGGGAGGTCGACCACCCGCCACCCGCCCAGCTCGAGGGTGCGCAGGTTGGGATCAGTCCGAGCCGGATCGCGGACTATGCGCGGTGTGATGAGCGATTTCCCTTTGATCCGCGGATTCAACGCCTCGTGCAGCAGCGCCACGGCCATTGCAGCCTCCTGGTCGTCCCTGATCTGCCGTCCATCTAGCTGCCGAATCTCTGACGTCAGCCTTGAGACGGCGTGACTCACCTCTTGCTTGCCCTGTTCGACTGCGTTCTTCAGAGCGTCTGCGACCGCCTGCACATGAACCTCAAGCGTCCCGGCCAGGTGAGCGTTGAGGCATGCGTACCCTGGCTCCGACGCCATCGTCAGCAAGGGCCGTTGCCCGGCTTCCGACGATCGCCACGGCGATGGCAAACTCGACGATCCGGCGTCAATGAGATCCCTGAGCGAGGAGTCTTGGATCTCGCGTCGTAGTCTCCCGGCAAACTCGATCATTCCTGAAATATGGTCGCGCAGCGCCTTCCGTCCCTCACGCGATTCCAGGCCTCGCGATCGCCGCATGGTTGCCCGGTACATGGAGTAATAGCGTTCGATTTCCATCACGTATTCGTGCGACCAGGCAGCTCTCAGAGCGGTGGCCGAGGGCAGGTGTTTGGCTTTGATCCCGGCGACCACGATCTGGAGCCGACGAGCTGTCGATTTTGAGGTGAATCCGGCCGCTCCAATCTGACCGGGGGTGAGGCCGCCTTCGAGTGCCGCAAAGACCTTGAAGGCCAAATCCTGGCTTACTTCCTTCACCGGCGACAACCTCCTCCTGAGTGCACACTGGACCGCTCTGAACCGGTTGGCGACGGCTGTCCAGATCCACCCTTGGGACATGAGCTTTGAACTTGAATCCGATCCGGATAATAGCGACCCCGGTGGTTCGGCGGCTTCAGCACCATCCTCAGGATACCGATCAAGCGGTGGAGGTCGCACGCAGTCGGATCCGGTCGGGCGAACCAATCGCGGCCGCCTGAATCCGTGCGCGGCCGGTTTCCCGGCTCAACTCGACTACCTCATGGCCGAATACAAGATGTCGGCGTACGAGATCGAAACCGAGACCGGCCTCAAACACGTCCATCTCTCGCGCCTGCGGCGCGGCCCGAAATCTCGGGGATCGATCGAGACGGCGATGACGATTGTCCGGCAGGCCGCAGAACGGCGGTCCCTCCAGTGAGCTCCCAGCCCACACCAGCCGAGATTGCACGGGCCACGATGCTCGCGCAGGGGCTCTCTGGGCACGTCGCCGACGCCAAGCGCCCTCCGCGAGCGCCGATTGCCCAGGCGGGCCTGGCGGAGGTCTCGCCCGGGCGTTGGTCAGAACCCAGCGAGTCCACTGGCATCACGCGCGAGGCCGTGCTGGTGCTGGTGCACACTTCGCGCGAGGCCCAAGGCCTACCTCCGACCGTCCGCGACCCGGCCGCCCTCGGTCGCATTGCGGCCCTCGTCCAGAGTCAATGTGCAGACATTCGCGGCCCCACCCGTCCTCAGGTCGAGCGGGGGCCCAGCGATGACGTCGCACAGACTGGCTCCTGCCGGTCGTGAATGGGAGCGGGCGTCGGTAATGGGTCGGGTGGCGCCTGATTCAAGTGCCTGGGCGCGCGAAGCCCACCAGGCAGCGCGTCAACCCCCGCAATGGATCGCTCGTCTCGACCACCGACCCCGCCACCTGGGCACCGTCGAGGAAGCGCTATGGTACCCGATGCCGACGGCATCGCCTGGACAGGCGTGACCGGCAACATGGTGTCGGGCTAACTGAAGCCGTTTGTCTTGGTGCCGGTGTTTGACCACGCACTGTACGAGGCGAACACGGCCCGCCACGGGGACACGGATGGGATCGCCTGTGAGCCCCAGGT
>JACQUF010000437.1 GCA_016210435.1 Chloroflexota bacterium | reverse complement strand
TCCTCGCCGAAATGATGCATCTATTGCGGTCCTTTCCCCGCGAAACCGGAGGACCCGGATCGCCGGGCTCGCTCCGAGCGACACGCCGAGCCCGGGCGACCGTAGCGATTTCCACGATTTCAGGCACTTTTCGTCCCCGTGTCAGCCGAGCTCCAAAAGCAGGCGCCGTGCGTTCTCAACCCTCATGTCCGTCGCCGTTCATTAGCAATTCAGTAGCAGAAAGGACCCCGCCCACCATCACGGTCCCCACCCCGGGAGCGCGTTTACGTATCTGAAGAGTTGGCGCCCGGAGCTAGATTTCGATCAGCGTCCCACGGGTTTTCAGTCCCCTCCCGTGGGTTCGAACGGGTGCCGTCAGATACGATTTCGGCCGATTTCGGTGCCCGTTCGTAGCATCCTGTTCCGACTGATGTTGACAAATCCGTTGACAAAAATTCGCCAAGTCCAGAATCTGCCTCGGATTCGAAACATCACAGCCCGAGCTCCCTGCCCAGGATCCTCGCGACGAACCCTCCAGGCGCTTCGCCGGCGACAAGGTTCTTCACCCGCTCGCGGGTCTCGGCGACGCATCCGTTCCTTTCTGCGGCCTTCATCGTGCTCGAGTACGCAGCCCAGACGTCAGCCCAAGTTGTCTCGTAGCCGTATCCGCGAACAGCACGGCGGCCGGCGCGATCACTTCGTCGAACAGCAGATGGAACAGATCGAGGCGGTCGAGCCAGGAGAGGTGTATCAGCGGTCCGGCGTCGGTGACGGCCCTCAAGCTGTGCCGCGGCCCCGCCCGGCATCGGCGAGTCCCTTGAGGTCCTGCTCGTAATCGGCCGATTCATACCGAACCGCCGGAAGTCCCATTTCGACCAGCAGCCACTCGAACTCCACCCGTGGGACCTCGGCCAGCTCGGCTGCCTTGCCAATTGAGATCAAACCTTCCAGGAACAGGTGGATCGCCAGGGCGACCTTCACCTGGCCGGCCGTATCTCGGGACGCCAGCCGGGAACCTCGTAAGAGGGCCAGCAGTTCCTCTGGAACCTCAACCGGTTTGGTGCCCACCGTCTCACCTTTCGCTCGATGTGCACAATCAGTGTAGCGCCGCACAACCGGCAGACCCGAAAGTTGTGGGCGTGCCCCTGCGGGAAGCACGCACCGCGGCGGCGCTAGCCGAACCAGGACCGGTGGATTATCAATGCGCGGCTAGCTGTGTTTGCCATGCTGCGCCGTGACGACGCATACCGTTGCCGGAATCTGATCAGTTCTGCTTGTCATCGTTTGGGGCATCTTCGCCCCGTTGTCAACCGGCGGAGCCGAAAAAAACGAAGCGGTCATCTGGCACCTCCGGAGTGTGCCTTCACGACATCACTGATGATCGCGGCGAGGTCTCGGGGACGGGACCACATCGGCCAATGGCTGGTCGGCAGATCGACCCAAGTGACGTCACGCAGCTCGGCCAGGTCGCCGAGCCACGCATAGCCCTTCTTGACGGCGGCCTTGACCTGTTCGGACGTGAACCCCGTGCATATGACCGTGCTCGGAATGTCGAGACGCGCGTCGTTGGCCAGCACCGGGGCTTCGCGCAGGACGGCACCAGGCTGCGGAACCGCTCGCCGCCGAAAGGTCTCGAGCTGCTGCTCGCTGAGCCCGTCGAGGTTCTCTTCCTGTTCGAGTTCCTCCCGCGAAGGAAGTGGCTTCTCGACGCCGTCGAAGTGAGGATCGAGCGCACCCGTCGCCGGGGCGGAATCAACGTAGACCATGGCTGCGATCTGGCCTGCGACGCGGTCGCTCGCGCCGTAACCTGAAGCCCCGGCCCCACTGTGCACGACAAGCACGACCGGAGCCCCAGCCGCCCTGACCGCCTCGCAGATCGCGTCGACGTGGTCCGAAAGGGTGATCGCGGATCGGTCGGCGTCGGCCGACTCGAGACCGGGCAGCGTTAACACGGTGACGATGTGGCCGTCGGCACGCAACGCCGCGGCGACCTCGTCCCATGCCCACGCGCCGAGCCAGAACCCGGGAACCAAGACAATCGGTGCGGCAATCATCGCTAGATCCTAAGCGCCCGAGTCCCGCGTCGTCACTGGCGCCACGTCGTCTGTCTGCACGCCCATCTCGGCCACGGACCGGGGACTTGAAATCCGTGGGTGGGCATATCAACAGGGTTCAGCTACGATCGACGGTCCTTAAGAAAGGGTTCTGGCCCTCCGACTTCTCGGCGACCGTCTACCGGCTGGTCGAGACTCTTTGGCCGGTCTCGCTGCTCGACGCCGACCGCTGGGTGCCTTGTCGACCGACGAGGCTGACCCGACCTCGGCCGAATCGAGCATCAAGTCTTGAACCGGTCGGGCGAGCGCCTTGGCTAGAGAAACCAGCGTTTCAAGTCGGGGAGATTGGTCGCCGCTTTCGATCCTGGCGAGGGTCACTCTGCCGATTCCGGCCACGCTTGCGACCTGCTCTTGGGTTAGCCCGGACGCGATTCTTATTTGACGAGCACGCCTGCCCAAGGCTTCCCTGCCACGCTTCGCGACCTTCTCAACGCGTGCTCGATACGACGGGTCGCAGTAGTGACGCGCGAAGTCCCACGGGATTTCGAGCACGTCTCCATCAATCGTCCTGACTGCCACCTGATACGGGTTAGGCAGTTCGATCGCCTTGACGTGTGATCGGTCTTTGATCTCAGGGAGGTCAGCAAACGGAATTGAACCTCGGCAGCTGTCAGCGAAGGTGATGCCAATACCATCCTTGGAAAGAGCCGCGGTCGTCATCATGCGATCCGCGTTGGTTACCAGGACAGTCTCTTGACGCATTCTTTTCACCCGTGAATCCGGTCCCAGGTTGCCCTTATCTCTACCGCCCACTTCCGGTACGCATCCAAGATGTCCCGGAAATCTCCCGGCGGCGGTTCGTCCATGTAAGTACCGCCGTCCAGTTCAATCCGGCAGACGTCTTGGCCTCCCACAAGAACATGAACGTGAGGCGGTTCGAAAGGTAGCTCCCTTGTGTTCACGATGAAGCGGAAGCGCCCTTCTGTCGCGACCGTCGGCATCTACTGACTCCCCGGGTCAACCCGCCGTCTCGTTCGCGTATCGTATACGATACACCGTCGTCGTAAACGGTACAACGGCAGATCGCGGATTTGTACACCGTGCACACGATCGACGCTGAGGCGTCCGTTCTAAAGCGACGAATAAGCACGGCCGGATTGGAAATCCCTCGGAAGCCGTCCGGACTGAAAGGACAGTTCTTGCTGCTGCGGCTTGGTGCTGGCCCTCTAGTGCCTGATTCGGGGATCGTCCCTGCGGACTCGACCCGGTTCGTTGCCCCGAGGATGGACTGCGTTGGAGCTAGGGAACCCGTTTACGAAAGCGCGGTAACGCACGCTGCGGACCCCGTAGTTCTCAGCCTTGTTCCAAGACGCGAACCTTAAGCAGCGCGCGCAGGATCCTTCTGTGAAGCGGCAGGAATTTTGCCCTAACAAGATCCTGTATGTGAGCGCTCAGCTAACCGATGCTGCGATCAGCCTGACTACCTCAGGTTCTTGAAGGTAGCGCTCGACGCTGTGAGGCTCATCGCGGTTCTCCACGTCTGTGATGTTCTCAATTCCGCCGACAAAGCTCTTGCGATCAAGCCTCGAATACGGCGCCACGACATCCTCCTCGTCCGCGACGTTCGTCCAACTTTTCACGCACCGTGGAATACCAAGCGGGTGGTGAACTCGCTGCTTGATCGATTCGATCCTTGACCCTGGTCTTCACCTGTTTCGATGTGACCGGTTTACCTTTTTTGCGTCGGTCAGCAGATGAACCGCGTCGAACCTGCGCCTTCTGGCCCAGGCCGCGAAGTCCGCCGCGCCGTTGATGGCCCCTGTAAGGGGCGTCAAAGCAGGGAGGCCTCCGGCTCCATGGACATTCCCGATGCCAATGGCGACTGCTATCCGCCGCGACGTCTAGCACAACCTCCCCTCGGGTCCTCTGGCGCCGTTCCCGGAATGTGCTGCAACTTAAGGT
>JACQUF010000067.1 GCA_016210435.1 Chloroflexota bacterium | reverse complement strand
TCCTCGAAATGATGGAACGTGCGCGCCGCGAAGGCCTTGACGTGACGGGCGACCAGTACCCGTACACGCGATCAAGCACCAGCATTACGGGAGCGCTCTGTCCTCGGTGGTCTCTCGAAGGCGGCAGGCAGAAGACTCTCGAACGCATGCGTGACCCAAGGGTGAGGGTTGAACTTAGGGCCGGGATCGATGAAGTCATTCGTGAATACGGGACCGCCGAAGCCGTCCTGATGGCTTCGTTTGCTCCCCAACCAGCTTACGAGGGCATGAACCTGCATCAGATCGCCGATCGTCTGGAATGCGAGCCATCGGAAGCTGCGCTACGTCTCTACGAGAAGGGCGAGGGCTCGGTGATCCTGGCTTCGCTGGACCAGAAGGACGTGGACCTCATCGCCCAGGCGCCGTTCATATCGGTCGCTTCGGACGGCACGTCGCTCCGCGCCGAGGGAATCCTGGGCCGCGGGAAGCCGCATCCGCGGAGCTACGGGACCAATGTCCGGTTCCTGCGAGAGTTCGTGCGCGAGAAGCGGCTCGTATCGTTGGAGGAGGCTATCCGGCGCATGACGACGCTGCCCGCCTCTCGGCTCCAGCTCCAGCGGCGTGGCCGCATCGCACCGGGTTATTTCGCGGACATCGTGGTGTTCGACCGCGATACCGTAGGCGATACCGCGACGTTCGACGCTCCGCACCGCTATCCGACCGGCATCCACGACGTGTTCGTAAACGGGACTCCCGTCATCTCTGGCGGCAAGCCGACAGGTGCGAAGCCGGGAAGGGTTCTCCGCAGCGCCGACGGGTAGGAAGCGATCCCTCTCCCGCTGGGAGAGGGTGCGGGTGAGCGCGTTGGCACCGGCGCGGCGTAAATGGCTCAACGCCGCATCCCTCATCCGGTCTTCGACCACCTTCTCCCCTTCGGGGCGAAGGGCCGCACCAGTTCTCCTCCGAAGAACACTGCTCCTCCCACGATTACCAGGCTGACGTAGCTAATCGCCCGCTCCGCCACCGTGATGGCGATGGCGTCATCGAGAGCGAGTTCGATCAGCAGCACAGCCGTTGCACCCGGCTCCACGAGCCCAAGGCCCGCGGGAGTGGCGGGGATCGCCGCGATCAGCGCGTTTGTGACAGACAGGAACAGAACAAGTGGGAAACTGGCCGAGCCGCCGAGAGCGGCAATCACGAAATACCAGCGAGCGAATGCACATGCCCACACGAGCGCGCTCATTAGCAGCAGGAATGGCATGCGCCGCATCGACAGCCCGGAGAGCGTTCCCCTGCGCAGCTGGAGATAGGTACGCGCCACCGGACCGGGCAGCCTGGCTGCGAACGGCGGTCCGAAGCGTGCCATTACAAACACAGCGATTCCGATCGCGGCGACGCTGAGGGCGCTGGCGAGTGCGATGCCCAAGACCGGGAGGTCCGCCTGCCGGGCGATCACGAGCGCGCCGATCAGAATCACTGCGCCAGATACAGCCAGGGCGTCGAGGATGTGCTCTCCCAGAATCGTGCCAAAGACATGGGCATAGGCGGCGCGGCCGGGTGTCGACGCCACATACGCGCGGTAGAAATTGCCGACCCGGAGCCACGAGACCGAATCGATGAATCGCCCGATGACCACGTACCGGGTACACCGCACGACGCCCGGAACGGCCTCCGCGCGCTGAGATGCCGGGGAGGCATTTCGCCAGATCGCGCGCCACCGCCAGCCCCGCAGGAGCAAGCCCAGATAGAAGAACACCACGGCCAGGAACAACCGCCACGGATCGGCCGTTCTCACGGTCCGCCACACGGCGGATGCGTCTACATCAAACCTGGTGAGGAGAAACGCGATCGTCAGGCCGGCGAAGAGCAGGAACAGCAGCCAGTAAAGCGAAGGCTTTGCCCCGTGCGGAATCGCTGCAAGCAGGTTGGGTGCGGCCGTCTGCTCGCGGGGCCGGGCCATTTCACCCTCTGGCGTACTCAACAGTGCCCTCGTTCCATGCGGATGCCGGGAATGCCGACCCGGAACGTGAAATCGCCCTCGGCAGGTACTCGGAACTCCCCTGCGTCCGCCCTCACCTTGAAATTGAACTTGATCCTCTTGAGGGGAGGCAGCGGCTGGACGAGCGCGAAATAGCCATCGCCTTCACGCAGCAATGGTGAGGGATGCACGCGTCCGTCGACCGTGTAGTAGAGCATGCCTCGATGCCGCACCCCGTCCAGCCCTTCGAGGAGGATTTCTATGGGACTGAATGGCGCCGGCAGCCCCGGTCTCAGTCGGACATCGAATATTCGATCTGTGTCGCTCTGAGACCCCATGCGTGACGAGTCTGTCCGGTCCAACAGCTTCGCTTTGCTCAGGATGACAGGTGCCTCGGCGGGGCTCCGGGGGCCGCGCCTCCTCGCCCCTTGAATCCCCTCCTTCCGGCGGAGGCGGTGGCCGGCATGCGCGCCCGTGACGTTATTTCGCCCGTGGAGGAAAGTGGGCCAGGGCGCACTCGCGGCATCGTCAGGGCATTCCGTCGGCATCGCGATCACGCGGCCGTCGGCGGTCGCCACGACCAGTTCAAGGAAGCTATCGCCATCGATATCAACCGCCGCCGGGGCCGCCGTGATCTTCCTGCCAATCTGCCGAGGATAGCCCCGCAACACCGCGCCTCGCCGGCCGATCGCCCACAGCCGACCCTTGAAGTCCCCGGCGACGATCTCGGGGTGTCCATCGCCGTCGACGTCTACGAGGACCGGGCTGGCCCAGAAATACGCGTCGGTATCGACCGGAAAGCCTTCGACCGATTGCCCGTCCGCCCTGAACGCGTATATACGGTCCGAACACACAACCACCTCCAGGTTGCCATCGCCATCGATATCACCGACGGCAGGCGAAGCCACCGCGTAACCGCCGAGCGGGACCGGAAAGCCGTCCAGCGGGCTGCCGTCGACTCGGAAGGCGTGCAGTTCCTGTGCGGCGGCCATGATCTCTGGCACACCATCGCCGTCGATATCAGCGACCGCGGCAGAGCCCCAGACCGGGAAACCGGCCGGCCGGGGCCAACCCGGCAAATCGTGTCCGTCTGGGTCGATCAAATAGAGCTCGCCATCCCAAGAACCGACGGCCACCATCGCGTCGCCCTTCGTGGCTACCGGGACCGGTGAAGCTGATACGAATCCCCCGGTCCTGAAAGGCCAGCCCGGAACCGGACGGCCCTGCCGGTCGATCGCATGCACGCAGCCGTCATCGGATCCGAACACGACCTCGTCCACGCCGTCGTGATTCAAATCCATGAGCAGAGGCGACGAGAAGATGTCGCCGCTCGTCTGGAACGGGAATCCGGCTTGTGGCTTGCCCTCGAACGAAAGCGCGTAAAGCCGGTCGTCGTCAGACCCGACGTAGATCACGGTGCCATTGCCAGGGACTTTTGCAATCGCAGGCGTTGAAGCGATCGGCCCACCAATGCGGCGGGGCCACCCGTACAGGTCGCGCCCGTGCCGGTCCAGCAGCCCGAGACCGCGAGCGGCGACAAGCACCTCAGGCGCTCCATCTCCGTTCACGTCTGCAATCACGGGCGAAGCGGTGATCGAGCCCATACCC
>JACQUF010000436.1 GCA_016210435.1 Chloroflexota bacterium | reverse complement strand
GCTGAACGAGCGCGGCCTGCCATTTCGCCTAAAGCTGGTGAACGAACCTCACAGCTACGCCCGTACCGACGCAGCGGTTCTTTACTTCCGGAGGGACCACTACGACGATGTGTCCCCGATCCTCGAATCCGCCTACCGTCAGATCGAGCCATTTCTTCGAGACCCGGTTTCTTGGTTCGCGAAACGGCTGGAGAAAGGGGTAAGTCTGGCAGAAGATCCTGGCGAAGGGATCAGCTTCGGTCAACATCGAAGTGACCTACTCGCGTCCGCTCTGTCTGCCCAATCGGTTTCCGAGGCCGGTGATTCCGAGTCCAGATACACGGCCGTGACTGCTGGCCTCGAGCAATCTGGTCTCAGCCTGACGGCCCCTTATCTCAGTCCGGGATCCTCTGACATCTACAGGACCATCGACACTTGAATGGTGAGAGCCGCTGACCTGTTCTTACAAGTCGCGGTTGCAATAGGTAACCACCTGTGTCTCACAGCATACGAGTCGCATACTCGCTGCAACTGGACGGGTACCTTCCAGGAATCGGGGGCAGACGGGTATTCGGTCGGGTTGACGCATCGTGCGTTGGGGCCCGATCTGTACAGTGGAACAAGTGGCGTCGCGCTCTTTTTGTGCGAACTTTACAGAGTAACCAGACAGGCGCGATTTGGAAGGGTTGCGGCGTGCGCAATCGAGCACGCGCTTTCTCATGCCGGGCTCGTCAGGGAGCCCCACTGGCCATCCTTCTACTCCGGGGCAATCGGGATCTCGTACGCGGCGACGCGACTGGGCATGGTCATCGGTCGTCAGGATCTGCTCCTGCGGTCGCGTGACTTACTCGACGGACTTTCGGACCACCTCGATCGCGATCACCTGCTGGACGTTGTGAATGGGACCGCGGGCGGGGCGGTCGGATTGCTGGTTCTGTCCAAGTGGCTGCGATGCCCAGACCTGATCTTGACAGCCGAGAGGTTTGGAAGGGAATTGATGGCGGCCGCCGAGGCTAGCGACCGCGGCTGGTCCTGGTCGGGCAAGGCGCTCGGATTCGACGTCCCCAGAAACCTGACGGGTCTGGGCCACGGTGCAGCCGGATTCGGGTGGTCGCTACTCGAGCTGTACCGTGTATCCGGGGACCCGGAGTTCAGGGCGGCGGCGCAAGAAGCGTTTCGATACGAAACTTCGTGGTTCCGGGAAGATGAGGACAATTGGCCGGACTTCAGGTACCTGGTTGACGGCGGCTCTCGAAACGACAAGCCGCCGTGTTCACTGGCCTGGTGCCACGGAGGGGTGGGGATTGGACTAAGCCGGTTTCAGGCGATGAAAGTAATGCAAAGCCTCGCCTACCAGCGCGATGTGAACGCGGCCATACGGGCGTGCAAGAAATCGCTCAGTCAGATTGCCCCTCACGAGCAACCGGACATTGGGCTATGCCACGGGTTGGGCGGCGTCGGCGAATTGATCCTTCAGACCAAGGATGCGGTTACCGATCTAGGGGCATATGAGCTGCTCGAAAGGACATTGCTAGAACTCGCCCGACGCTTCGGATCAGCCCCGGACGCTTGGCCTTGCGGAATTCCAGGTGAGTCGAATCCGTCGTTGATGCTGGGACAAGCAGGTATCGGCTACTTGTACCTCCGCGCGGCCGATCCGGCGACGCCATCGATCTTGCTTCCAATTTCGTCCTGAAATGGTTGACTAATCTCCCACGGGGGACGCCGTACCGCTATGTAACTGACCATCACATCGGGCGTGGTGGTCGTAGCGGCCGCGATCACGCTGATCCTCAGCGAGCAGCTAGGGGGCCCGCGGACCCCCTCCTCGGAAGACAGGTGACCAGTTGATCATCACCTCGTCGGGTTACCATCTGGCCAACGGCGATCACGACCATCCAGGCCTTGCCAATGGGCAGGGCGAGGGCAGCGGGAGCGAACGCCGCGAGGCGCGATTTCAACGTGACCGACGTATCCGATCTGAAAATGCTCGCCGAAGAACTGCGGCGGCTCCGTGGCGAGCCATGCGCGCCGATCCTTTACGCGGTGCGGGACGGGGCTGGAGTCAAAGCCTCAGATGCAAACTGACCCACTACCCCCCGTGAGCCAAGTTGCGTTTTCCCGGCCCTCTCGCGGTGTAGGTCCAGGTCAGAACCGAGCGCCCAGCCCAACTCTTCGGTTCAGGGCCCGGGCTCGCTCCTCGCCTGCGCTCGCGGCGTACCGCGACAGCATTTCCCGCGACTTCCAGCCGAGGAGACGCATGAGCGACTCCTCGCTCCCGCCGTCCCGTGGCCACGCGTGGGCATAACTGTGGTGCAGCTGATGCACATGGATCTTTCCAAGCCCTGCGATCCGAGCACGGCTTTCGATTGCCCGTGCGCAGCCCGAGGGGGTCAACCTGCCACGCTTGCCCAGCCAGAGCCAGGGGAAATGAGCGGCGACGTGATTCGCCCGAAGCCGAAGGTACCGGTCGATGGCCTTAGCGGTCGCGGGTGTGAGGTCGACGACCCTCTGCCGGCTGCCCTTGCCGACGATTCGACAGAGCCCGCGGTCGAGGTCCAAGTCGCAGAGGTCCAGATCGTTCTGTGTCCACCGCAGGTTTCCGATCTCTGACTTGCGCGCTCCTGTGCTGAGGAACAGATGAACCAGCGCTGCGTCGCGACGGTCGTCGAATTCCTGCCCCGAGCAGGCCTTGAGCAGCCGCTCGAGCGCGTCGCTCTGAATCAATGGAACGACCTTCATGTCCATCTTCGGCGGCCGGGTGCGCGCCATTGGATTCTGGTCCGACTTGATCTCGCCCTCGTCGACACACCACTCGAAGAATGACCGCAGCCCGCGGTACCTGTTATGTGCCGTAGCCGATGAGTGACGAACTAGAAGATTCTCGACCCGCGACTCGACGTGTTCCCTGCGAATGCCAAGCATTGTCGATGGCATTCCGTTCTGGTGGAGGAACAGCGCGAACTGTCGCACCGCCTCGATGTACGTCGCCTGCGTGTTCGGAGACAGGTTTGAAGCTCTCAGGTGGCGTGCGAAGCTCAGCGCGTTGAATGCGATCTCCGAATTGAGGCAACCGTCTCGCGGCGAGCATCACTCTCTCGATCGGTCCCCGTTCCACCGAGTCGGGGAAAACAGCCATGGCGACCGCTCCTTGACCCGTTCTGACCGCCATCAAGATATGTGCCGAATCAGCGGTAGGCGCAAGGACCGCGTGGCATTTCCGCGGTTGGGGTGACGCCGCGACATGAATCTGGATCAAAGCTGGGCGGTTGGTGGGGGAGGAGGGATTCGAACCCTCAAGCCTTGCG
>JACQUF010000066.1 GCA_016210435.1 Chloroflexota bacterium | reverse complement strand
GGTGCGGGAGGTGATCGAGGAGAACACCGCGCCCGGCCCGTACCGCCTAGTATTCAAGATCAAGGCAGCCTGCACTCAGAAAGCGCCAATCATAACTTGACAAACCATGCCGCTATGTGCACAATGCTCAACATGAGCACCCCGGTGAGGAGTGGCGACGTTGAGCGTTACGGCGCGAGACCCGAGAGGCTTGTTCGAGGAGCGGACTCCAACCCTTGTTAAGAGGGAAATATACAGACGGGTACTGAAAGCGTGGGCTAGCGCCAAGACTGCTATGGAGGAGGGGGGCTACGCGGATCGTACGATCCACGATCTATTCCCGCAGACCCTGAAGGCCAAAGTGGATACGTTCTTAGCGTCCTTTTTCCCAACAGGGACTGATGTAATCACCAGCATTCAACCCAATGCCGCTCGCAACGCCTATCATACGCTGCTCCAACTTCCTCACGCGATGCTCACCGCATCGGCAGTCCGCACACCTCGTGATGTGGTTCGCCGAGCCGCGTTCCGTAATCAATACGCCCAACTCCAGTCCAGGTTTGTGATCGATGAGATCACCAACGATCTGCACCTAGAGGATGATGTCGACCCGTTGCAGGCGGTGGTCTATGCCATGGTCATTCATGGACCGGCGTCGTGGAAGGCGAGGTATGCGAACGGGTTTGTCCACATCGTCTTCTTGGACAACGAAGGCAAGTACCTTGATGGACGGATTCGACTCGAACAGGAGTTCCCCGACGTCTTGGCTGAATTGGCTGGCATTGAGCAAATCTCGGATACTGCGCAAGTCCAGCCACTGGTTGAGCCTCTGAAGGAGAGTGTTGAGGACGACACTGAACAAAGGTAGCACGAGATGAAGACTGGTACTCCGGGATTCGTGGGAGCACGCTTACGAGAAGCACGTGAGGCTCGTGGCCTCACTGCTATCTCTTTGGCTGAATTGCTCCGAGTCACCCGCTCGGCTGTGTCGTACTATGAGACTGGCGCGACGTCCCCCCAACCTGAAGTCATGGAGCGAATGGTCTCTGTTCTCAACGTGAAACCCGACTTCTTCTTTCGCCCAGTCGCAGAGGGCGAGGACATCGAGCCAGTGTTCTATCGATCCATGGCATCGGCGACGAAGGAGGCACGACTACGTGGTCAGCGTCGTTACAGATGGCTCAAAGAGATCGTGGCATATCTCCGCCAGTACGTTTCACTTCCAAGAGTGAACTTTCCAGGGCTGGATGTTGGCGATAAATGGAAGACTCTGTCGCCGACAGATATCGAGATTGCAGCGACGGACGTTCGACGGTTTTGGAGGCTTGGTGACGGCCCCATCAGTGATGTGATGTTACTGGCGGAGAACAATGGGGCGATCGCGACTCGACTGGAAATGGGCACCGCAGCCTTGGACGCGTTTTCTGCTTGGGACGCCAAGGATCGAGCACCCTATGTCGTACTAGGGTCCGACAAGAATGCGTCGGTGAGGTCCCGCTACGACCTAGCGCACGAACTCGGTCACTTGGTCTTGCACAACAATGTGGACCGTTCCCGGTTGAGCAGCTCGGTAGATTTCAAGCTCATCGAGGAGCAGGCTCATCGGTTTGCGGGCGCGTTTCTTGTGCCGGCGGAGACATTCTCGGCTGATGTATTCGTGCCAAGCCTCGATGCTTTCCGGGCCCTCAAGACGAAGTGGCGTACATCCATCGGCATGATGATACACAGAGCGCAGGACCTTGGGTTGGTAGGTGGGGACCAGGCGCAAAAACTGTGGATCAGCTACAACCGGAGAGGTTGGCGGACGAACGAACCACTTGACGACAAGCTACCCGTCGAAGAGCCACGGGTACTAAGACGTGCGTTCGAGGTACTCATTGACGCGGGCATCCAGAGCCGTGCCCAGATAACGTCCCGGTTCCCGTTCAGTACAAACGACGTCGAAGAACTGGCCGGTTTGCCGCACGGTTTCCTCGACGAGGATTCACCCTACGTCTGGGCCATTACAACGCTGGGCAAGCGATAGATTCGACCAGCACACGGCTCGTTGGCATCCTAAGATTGGTTGCGCGTGCCGTGGGACGCCGAGTATAGTACTTCCTAGCTGTGAGGGTGTCGGAGCCTCCACAGTAAGGGCCTGGCGGCCACCCACCGCCAGGCCCTTATCTTTTTGTGGCCGCGGCTCTTGAACTTAGAGGTAGCCAAGCGTAGAGTGGAGCTATGGCAGATACCTTGCGTAAGACCGCGAAAATGGAGCTGGTGGAACTCCGCACCGGCAAGTCGCTGCGCGAGGCCATGATCGACGCCTACGTTCAAGCGGGCAGCGTGGAGGCCGCCGCGAAGCTCTTGCGGATCTCCTACCCGACCTACTGGCTGTGGCGGACGCAGGTGGAGCCACCGCTCACGGAGAAGGACCTGGAGGCGGCCCACGCCGCAGCCAAGGCCAGGCAGAAGAAGGCTCCGGAGGCCCCCAAGCGTGGGCGCGGGCGTCCGCCCAAGGTCAAGGTCGCCGCGTAGCGGCCTCACATCGCACCAGGGCTTTGCTCCAAGAGGCGTCGCGCGCAAGGTCGGCGGGAGACAAGAAGGGCGACATGGCTGAAAGCGTCATTGACCTTGAACTCCAGCCCAAGGACACGTACGTCAAGGCAGCGTCCTACTATGACGCCCTTGGCGCGTTCCTAGCCCTTCTGCGTGAGGTTGACGCGGTTCTAACAATGCAAGCAGGTGAAAGCGGTCACAAGGTCGTCTGGCTCGTACATCTCAAGAACCCAACCATCCCTCTGATCGCTGAATCCGTAGACCAGGACATCGATGTCACTCGCAAGGCGCGCGACATGGTCCTATCCGTGTTGGAGACGCTACAAGATCGCCCCTTCCTGCCATCCGGCCTTAGCTATACCGCATTAGAGCGTGCCCAAGACCTGAGCGATGTGATTGCGCGTGACGGCGTCAGTGAGGTCATCATTCGCGCGGAGGATCGCGAGGTCCGCGTCACCGACCGGCTTGGCGTGAACGTTCGCGAGATTATGGGGCAGAAGGTTGAGGTTCTTGGCTCCGTCGAAGGCGAACTAGAGATGGTCACGCTGCGAAACCGGCGGTACTTCAACGTGTACGACGCGCTGACTGGCAAAGCCACTAAATGCTTCTTTGTGGAAGGTCTGAGCGACCGCGTCAGAGAGGCCCTCGGGCGCTATGTAACCGTAAGCGGCACAATACGCACCTTCGCGCGAGGGGAGGGCCGGGAAGTCACGGACATCCAGGACCTACAGATCATTGATCCTGCCCAACAGTTGCCAGGGCCTAGCGATGTCCGTGGAATTTGGCCGCGCACTGCCGATAGCCCTTCTGCGGAGACGTACGTCAAGGAGCGTTGGCTTGGCCGACGTAAGGAAGGTTAAGATTTGCTGGGAAACGTCCCCCTTTGTCGCCCTGTTTTGGAATGAGGCGAACCGGGCGGATGTTTGCCAGTCGATTCTTGACGCTGCGAAGCGCGGCGATATCCTTCTGTATACGTCCACCATGTCTCTTATCGAAGCTTACCAACCGCCCGTTGGCACGAGCGCATCGGATTGGGAAGCAACTGAGGAACGGTTCTTTCGTAACAGGTGGATTCACAAACAAGAGCCAGACTTCTTCGTGGCGAAAGAGGCACGCCGACTGCAACGCGAGTTCCACCTTGGGGCTCGCGACGCGACACACCTAGCAACCGCTATCTATCTGCAAGTAGACATCCTGCACACCTACGACGATGACGACCTGATCTCACTCAATGGGAAAATCCCTAACCTCGTCATTCAACATCCCGCACCTCTGCCCAATACCACCATCCCTATGACTGGGATGCCGAACCCTGCCTCTTGAGGGAGGGAGAGCTACGTGAGGTGCTTGTGGGGAGCCAGGCTTCATCCTTGAGTGCAACCCAATTGGATGCAGAGATACACAAGCTCATGAATGCCCAGGTTCTTATCCCTACCACTGAGGAGGGAACGGACCGTTTGATCGTGTATTACGACGGCTCCGTCATCAAAGCAGACGGGGCGCAACGGCATTATGCGCAGCATAAGAAGACGACCTTTGATATCGTCAATTGGATGTTTCAAGAACTAGCTAATGGGATAGGGGTGGCCGCAAGGCCCTAGACGGAAGATTCCCCGAGGGCGCGTCCCCAAGTGAATTGGACTGCTCCCTCCCGCGCAACCTCTTCTGGAATCGCCGCAGCCCCACCCTACGAAAATAACAAACCACTACCCGCCATTGTTGTCCCCGGCGACAATTGGATTGAACTACGCATACCACTCAACCCACAGCAAGTTAGCTCTTTCCCACGCGTATCCCCCAAGTGGGGAGCGACAGGGGCGATAACTGTGCGGGCGCAAGGGAAGACTAAGGAACTAGGATTCGACTTGGGAAATGACAACTACCAATTGTCACCCAATGAGTGGTCTGACTGGCAGATAGCTGCGTGCTCGCACTGACTCTTGGAACAACCCGCCAACTTTTGGAACGGAAAGCCCTTTCGGAGCAAAGCCTCGCACCGGAGACAGGGGGAAGAGGCGGGTCACCCGTGGGTGAACACCGCCTCTCTTCTTTTCCAGCCCTCAGCGGCCGTGTGTGGGGGCTGCCTCGCCCCCGCCGTAGAGGTCGAGCCGTTGGTAGTCCTTCATCGCCGAGGTGGGCTTCCGAGCGCGGAGGTAGATCTCCGTGCTCTTGAGGTTCTCGTGGCCAAGGATGGTCTGGAGGTTGGCCAGGTTCCCCCCGGCATCGAGGAACTCCGCCGCGAAGGTGTGACGCATGGCGTGAGTGCCCTTCCGCCGGCCCTGGGTGCCGGCCGTCTTCTTCAGACGGGACATGATGAGGTGCCAGGTGTTGACCTTCATCGGTCCGCCGTCCTTGGTCTGCCAGAACGCCTTTTCATTCACGTTGCGGAAGCGGGTGTAGTTGAGCATGGCTTGGACCACAACCGGCTTCAGGGGGACCCACCGTTCCTTGTCCCCCTTGCCGACCACCTTGATGAGCCCCTGGCGGAGGCTGATGTTCGCCTCTTCCAGGGTGATGAGTTCGGACAGGCGGAGGCCGGTGTAGCAGTAGGCGAGAATCATCGCCCCGTCGCGAGCACCCCACCAGACGTTCGGCGGGCACAGCTTCAGGATGTCTTGCAGCTCAACATCACTCCAAATCACCGGGATGGTCTTCCCGAGCTTCGGAGTGGGGATGCCCTCCATGGGGTTCTTTTTGACGTACTTCTTTTCGACGAGCCACTTGCAGTAGAGACGGAAGGCCCGGAACCGCCCGTTGACAGTGCTCTTTGAGCACTGCCGTTCCTGGTTAGCGACCATCCACGCCTTGATGAGTTCAGGTCGGATCTGTTTCGGCGGCACAGGCGCAGGCGGAGTCTTACGGTGTCCCGGGCGCCACTCCACAGCCACCTCCGATCGCGGCCGCGAGGCATCCTCGCAGAAGCGATGAAAATCGGAGATGCTGTCCATGAGCCACTGCAACGTCTTGGGCGAATTGTTGGCGATGCGGCGGTCCAACAGGAACATCTCGTGCGGGGTCGTCGGGATGCCGTGGGTCACCGAAGCTACCGAGGCAGGCTGTCGTCGCACCTTGGAATCGGACCGAAGCAGGGTGCCGTGAGTGGCCATAGTGTGTCGGGGTCAACGCGCTTTACGACCGTTTTGCTAGATATGGGTCAGCTAGGAAAGTGGAGCGGGAGACGGGATTCGAACCCGCGACATCCTGCTTGGAAGGCAGGCGCTCTACCACTGAGCTACTCCCGCTCGGGGCCAACACATTGTAGCAAATCGGCATGCGCCGGAATGCACGCAGCCCGACCGTCAACCGCCTGCGCCACCCTGCGGCACGGAAGCGCGGTCCGTGTCGCGGCTAGCCGCGCAGGCCATCTGCGAGACAGCGACGCACGTATGCGCAACGGTGATTGACAGGCCGACGGAATGGGGGCCATGATGGGCCGACCTTGCGGTGGATGCCGTACGCCTCGCTCAGGATTGACGCGGGCACGCGCAACGCTGTCGGGGACAGGCGACGCAGGGTCGCACACGGCGGGGTCAGCACAGTTGCGGGAGCGTGCGGGATGGATATCGGGGTCGGGCTCGATTCGCAGAACCTGGGGCCTCGTGAGGAAGCCGAGCTGGCGGGGGCGGCCGCCGGCATGGGGTACGCCAGCCTCTGGACGCCGGCCACCGGGGACTACGACTTCTTCCAGCTGTGCCTCCATCGCTGGAACGGAGCGCGCAGCGCCGGTCACCCCGGCATGGCGGTAGGAGTCGGGGCGTATCCCGTCGAGGCCTTGTCGCCGGCATCCTTCGCGGTGTGCGCGGCCACGGCCAGCGATCTGACGGGGGGACGCTTCATTCTGGGCATCGGCTCAGGGGGTGTGCACCGGGACGACTATGGGGGACGTTTCGGCCGCGCGGTCCCGGAGATCGCCTTGATGCGGGACCACCTCGCCATCATCACGGGACTGCTCCGCGGCGAGAAGGTGGACTACGATGGGAAGGTCGTGTCGCACCATGGGCCGCCGCTCCGGCTGCACGGCCTTCCCCCACGGCCAACGCCGGTCTATCTGGCCGCCCTCGGGCCACAGATGCTGCGCCTCGGCGGCGAGCTGGCGGACGGGATTCTGCTGAATGTGTCCACCCCGGAGCAGATCGCGTGGGCGAGAGAGCAGGTTGCCCTGGGCGCCGCGAAGACGGGTCGAGACCCTCACGCGTGCAAGGTGGTGTCCCTGGTCCGCATGACGGTGGACGATGATGTCCAGGTCGCGCGGCACGCCCTGGTGCGTTCCGTGATGGGTTACGCCCTGGGCAGATCGATCCCCAGCGAGCGCGAACGCGGGCTGGGGTACCGCGGACACTTCGAGCGCATGGGGTTCACCGATGACCTTCTGCGCCTGGACGACATGCGCCGCCGCGGAGCCACCCAGGACGAGCTGATCGCGGCGTTCCCCGACGAGCTGGCATTGAAGGTGGGGTATTTTGGCGCCGCGGCGGGCGCCGCCGCAGCGCTCGGCGCTCTGACAGCCGGGCTGGACACCGCCATCGTCCGGGTGGTGCCGGCGCGTCCAACACCGGAGTCCGCCCTGGCGGTCATGGAGGCCTGCCGCCCGGACGGAGGCACGTCGGGGTCCGGTACCCGGAGGCGGGAAACAGGAAAAGAATGAATAGGATGCTCCAGGCGTTCGCCCCGCGTTTGATGGAGCGCCCGAGCGGACGCTCGCCGCACGACAGGTGTCTGAGGGTGCTCTCCTTGCATCTGGGTGCGGCGTGACGCTCCACCCCTTTTCGCGGGGCGCGGCCCGCGCTATCTGTTGAACGCAAGGGCAATCGTGATTACGCCTGTGATGATGAAGACGCCGGCGGCGCCGAGCTTGACGGCCCGTTCCGGTAGCCGCTTCCCGAGCACCATGCCCACCCAGATGGCGAGGGCGTCGGCCAGGACCATGCCCACCGTGGAGCCAAGCCAGACGCCTACGAACGAGGAGTCCCGCGCCGCGAGCGTGACGGTGGCCAGCATGGTCTTGTCCCCAATCTCGGCCACGAAGAACGTCGCGGTGACG
This sequence comes from Chloroflexota bacterium, assembly GCA_016210435.1. GTDB lineage: Bacteria > Chloroflexota > Dehalococcoidia > Lucifugimonadales > Lucifugimonadaceae > VGZT01. The sequence goes on along the minus strand of JACQUF010000066.1, from coordinate 4,923 downwards.
GCCATGAACGGTCCCCACCGGGTGACGCGCCGCGAGGTGTCGCTGTCCAGCTTGTCGCCGCGCAGCGTCCAGACGCCAAAGCCAATGAATGCGAAACCCGCGGCGAGGGCGATCCAGAACTCCGGCAGGAACCCGTCCAGGGCACGGCCCAGCGCGACCGACATCAGGTGGACGGCCAAGGTGGCGGTGAAGACCCCGGCCAGCACGACCGCGGGCCGGAACCGCGTGGCAAACGCCAGCGATACGAGCTGGCTCTTGTCGCCCATCTCCGCGATGGCGATGAAGAAGAGGGACTGGGAGAACGACAGGATCATAATGGCCTCCGCGACGTATTTGTCGCCGAGGCCCACAAAAAAACCCTCGGCTCATCCGCGCGTCAGCGAGACGCGGGGAAGAACCGAAGGTCTGGCTGCACTGCGAAGAGCGGGTGGGACCAGGGTTACCCCAGCATGTTGATCCCACCTACGGCCCGGAGGCCGCACAGTTACTCCCCTTCGGGACGTGCCCAATAATACGCGTGTGCCGGGGCATCGTCAACTCAACTCGGGGACGACGAAGGCAGGCGTGAGAACAGACCTATTTGCGACGCGCCCCAACGGGCTGGACAGACGCGTACACCTCGTCGGTCTTCGCGGCCATGACGAAGTCGTTGCGGTGGAGCCCCTTGATCTTGTGCGTCCACCACTCCACCTGCACTCGCCCCCATTCCAGGACGATGCGAGGGTGGTGGTCCTCCGCCTCGGCCGCCTGGCCGACCTTGTTCGTGAACGCGAGGGCGCCGGCGAAGTCCGGGAACTTGAACGCCCTCACCAGCCGGGGGACGCCGTCCACTTCCTCGGTCTTCCACTCCGGGATCTGCGGCTTCAGCGCGGCGGCCTCCTCGCTCGTGACCCGCGGTGCGCCCGCGCGGCATGCGACGCATCGTTCGCGTACCAGGGTCATCCCACACCTCCCTGCGATGATGACTGCGTTCCATCACCATCCCGAGTCACATTCTAGGCCTCCGGCGCGCCCCGGGGCGTCACCGCATGCGACGATAGCGTGGGAGGCCACATCCGTCGGTATCGCGCCGCAGCCTCGAGCCGGGAGGTGCCCATGACGGTCCAGGTCAGACGACAGAAGGACCTCCACCACGCGCGCGGGGGGTTCTTCACCGGGGACTGGCATTTCTCGTTCGATGACTACGAGGACCCGGAGAACACGCGGTTCGGGACGCTGCGGGTCTTCAACGTGGACACGATCATCCCCGGCGGCATGTGGCCCATACATCCGCACCGGTTCAACGAGGTGGTGACCTACTGCGTGGCCGGAGAGTTCCGGCACGGTGACAACCTTGGCAACACCGGGGTGCTCTACCCCGGCGACGTGCAGCACACGTCCATCGGCAGCGGGATGTGGCACGAGGAGGTCAACAACCGCGACGACGTCCCGATGACCTTCATCCAGGTCTGGATCATGCCGCGGGCGCCCACCCTGCCTCCGTCCGTGGAACAGCGGCATGTGGAGCCCGCCGAGCGCCTCAACCGGTTCCTGCTCCTCGTCTCCGGGGACCGGTCCAAGGACCCGAAAGCCCTCCCCATCCAGCAGGACGCCGAGGTCTATTCCGCCACGGTGGAGCCGGGTCGAGAGGCGCGGCTGGACCTCCGGTCAGGCTACGGCGCGTATGTCTACTGCATCTCCGGCAGGGTCCGAATTGGCGGCGACGAGCTTGCGTCGGGGGACGCCGCGAAGGTGTACGGGGAGCGCGCGGTGGCCGTCACCGGCGTTGAAAAGGCGGAGCTGTTCGTGGTGGTGGTCCGGCTGGACGGGTGACGGGCCCAACGGAGCGCATCACCCACGCATCGGCTCCAGCGTCAGCGCGAGCTGGCTCAAGGGCGGTCCCCATTCCCCCCAGAGCGGCTCCACCGTCCACGCGACGGCGGCGTACCCGATCGCACCCCGCGCGACCGCCAGATAGAATCCACGAACCCGCGCGCCCCGGTCGTCAACGGCCTGGAACGCGGCCACGTATCCGATCTGCCCATCCATTTTCACCGGAACAAGGTCGCTCGCCTGGAAATCCTTCAGACTTCCCTGCAGGACCGTGGGCACCGCGCCCGCCCAGCCGCGCGCCGACGCGGCCCCAAACGCGACGTCCGGGCAGGCCAGGACAAGGAGCGTGGCCGGAACCCCCGGCTTGACCTCTCCCTCTTCGGTCGCTCTGTGGCAGGCCGGACTGCCGGCCGTATCCGTCTCCAGCGTCCACGAAACGGGCTTCCGGACGGTGAGCCAGCCGTCGGGGTGTCTCCACCGGTCGGTGAGGACGCCGCGGCTCCCCAGGTGCGCCAGGGTCTGGTCCGGGACGACAAGACCGCTTTCCAGTATTGGGAGCATGGGGAGCGCGGAGGAGACGCCCAGCGAGAAGTTGACGCCCTGGATGGGGATGCCGCCCTGCAACCGGATGATTGAGGTGTTGATGCCGACCACCTGGCCGTCAAGCGTGATCAGCGGGCCGCCGGAGTTGCCGGGATTGATGGAGGCGTCGGTCTGAAGGTATGTGACGTCGGGCGTCTCGCCCGGGCGGCGGGCAGACACGATCCCCCGGCTGGCCGTGACCTCCCCGGGGAGGTCCAGCGCGTAGCCCAATGCGGCAACCTCGGTCCCAACCTCCAGGTCCGTGCTCTGTTTCAGCTTGGCCATGGGGTACGTTCCAGCCGGGAGCCGCAGGACGGCGAGGTCGCGGACCTCGTCGTAGCCGAGGACGTCGGCCTCAACCGTGCGGGCATCCTGCAGCACCACCTTGGCGACCTTCGTTGCCTTGACGACGTGGTTGTTCGTGACCACCAGGCCGGAGGCGTCGTAGATAACGCCCGTTCCCTTGTCCTGCTCCCCTATCACGCGGACCACGGCGGGCCGCACCCTTCGGATGGCGTCGATCAGTGTGGGCAAGGGGGTCGCGGTGGGGGGAGGAGGCGTCGGTGTTGACGTAGGGGTCGGCGTTGCTGTCGGCGCGGGGGTCGGCGTGGCGGTGGGGCGCGGCGTCGGGACCGTCCACCATGGGGTTGGAGTGGCCGCCGGGGTGGGTGTCGGCGGCGGCGAGGTGTGGGTCGGCGTCGGCGAAGGCGTCGCCACCGCGCACGCGACCGGCAGCAGCGCAAGCGCCGCCACCGCGAGACCTCGCGCAGTGCGCATGACACAGGGGATCGGTCCCAAGGGTGCTCCTCGTATCGCTTCAATCATGCCAGGTTTCACGCGAGGTTTGCGCGCTCCTCAACCGGCGCTCCGTTCCGGGCGGGTTGTTGGGGTGGGCCGGACCCTGGCATACTGGGCCGCGCAACACCTTGGAGGCCGACATGTCAGACCAAGACATCCTGAGGTCCTCGGCCCTGCGACTGCGTGCGCACATCGCGGCCCGGAAGGTCTCCCCGGTGGAGGCGACCGAGGCGTGCCTCCGCCAGATCGAGCGCCTCAACCCTTCCCTGAACGCGTTCATCACCGTCTGCGCGGACCAGGCCCTGGCTGATGCGCGGGCGGCGGAGCAGGCCGTGCTGCGTGGCGAAAGGCTCGGCCCGCTCCACGGCATCCCCATCTCCGTGAAGGACCTGATCAAGACGAAGGGTGTGCGAACCACGGGCGGGTCGCTGGTCTACCGCGACCTCGTGCCCGACTTCGATGCCACCGTGGTCGAGCGGGTGAAGGCCGCGGGCGCCGTGGTCCTGGGCAAGACCAACACGTCGGAGTTCGGGCTGTCGGCGACCACGGAGAACCGTCTTGGCGACGACTGCCGCAATCCGTGGGACCGCACGCGCACGTCGGGAGGCTCCTCGGGCGGCGCCGCGGCAGGGGTCGCGGCGGGGATGTCCCACCTGGCACTGGGCAGCGACGGCGGGGGTTCCATCCGCGTCCCGTCCGGGTTCTGCGGGTGTTTCGGGATCAAGCCGTCGCACGGGCGCGTGCCGGGGCACGGCGGGTTTGGCGGGATGCCCCACTTCTCGCAGACCGGCCCCATCACGCGCACCGTCCGGGACGCCGCGGCGCTCCTGCAGGTCATCGCCGGGTTCGACCGCCGCGACCCGCTCAGTCTTCGCGCACCCGTCCCGGACTTCCTGGCCGCCTGCGAGGGCGGTGTGCGGGGCCTTCGGATCGCCTGGAGCCTGGACCTCGGATTCGCGGGCGTGGACCCGGCTCTGCGGGAGGTGGCGGGGAAGGCGGTGCAAGTTTTCGAGGACCTGGGAGCGACGGTGGAGGAGCCCGGTCTCAGGTTCGAGCACCCGCAGCCCATCTTCCGCGACATAGTCCTTGCGGACGAGGCCGCGGCGCATGGGCACCTCATGGACAGGCTGGATGACCTCGCGCCGTATGCGAAGCCGCAGATCGAGGCCGGAACGAGGGTGACCGGCGCCGAGTACTCACGCGCACTCTCCGCGCTGGCCGAGTTCCGCGCGATGATGGCCGACTTCTTCGAGCGGTACGACCTGCTCATCACGCCGACCAACGCGGTCCCGGCGTTCCCCGTGGGCGAGAGACCGGCGGTGATCGGCGGGAAGCGCCTGCCACGGCTCTGGGGACCGTTCCCTTACAGCATGCCGTTCAATCTGACGGGCCAGCCCGCTGCCAGCGTGCCATGCGGCGTCTCGGCTGAGGGACTGCCCATCGGCCTGCACATTGTGGGACGGGTGGGCGACGAGGCAACGGTGTTCCGCGCCGCGGCGGCCTTCGAGGCGGCTCAGCCGTGGTCCGGTCGGTGGCCCTCGATGGCGGCGTGATCGCCCCGTCCGGCCTTTCGGCAGGCTTGGGACGAACCGAGATGGAAGTCCGACGCTCGGTTCATGCATCCGATCCGCGCGGTCGAGCGTAGCAATAAGTGAGGGCGTGAACGGCGAGCGAAACTTTGGCAAAGGTCACGTCCGGTCTCCTCCGTATCTCGACCGCGCTTCCCAAGCG
>JACQUF010000435.1 GCA_016210435.1 Chloroflexota bacterium | reverse complement strand
GGGTCAATTGGTCCGACGAGGTCCGGGACGGAGGACCCAATCGGCCTGGAGAAGATCTATCGCGAACAGCTGTCGGTACTGATAAACGAAGGCGTGGACGCGGTCCTGCTCGAAACTTTCCGCTCGATCGAACATGCGCTCGCCCTGGTCGCCCTCGCGAAGGAAATGGCGCCCGGGCAACCGCTCGTTGCCGAGATGGCGTTGCGTATGAAGCCGGAGACCCTCGAATGGGAGCAAGACCCTCGCGTCTTTGTGCAAGGCGCGCACGACCGTGGGGCGGATGTAGTGGGCGTGAACTGTTGCGCGCCCTGGGAGGCGACGGCATTCCTGGACGCCATTCGGGATCTCCCCCAGGTCAGGGATGCTCGAGTGATGATCTCCGCGATGCCGAATGCAGGCGGATTTCAGCGCATTGGCCACCGCTACATGACGCACGTGAACTCCGAATATATGGGCAAACTGGCGAGGACATTCGCGTCGAAGGGCGTCCATCTGATCGGCGGCTGCTGCGAAGTCCATCCACAGCATTTGACCGAGATGAGCAACTATCTTCACGGCTTTCAGGCCGGCGAAGGAACGGTTGTTCATGTGCCGCCGCGCACGCGCCCGACCGCGGGCGACGACGCGAAGCTGGCCAACGGGCCGTTCTCCCGGAAGATCAAGGCCGGCCAGTTCGCGGTGAGCGTCGAAACCCTGCCCCCGCGCGGCACTTCGAAGTCCGCGCTGGCAGCAAAGATCGAGTTCGTCAACGAGCTCGCCGATTCCGGGCTGGCTGACGCCCTTGACATCACCGACGGCTCGCGCGGAATTCCGCTCGTGCCGCCAGCGGACTTCGTGAGCGCGATACGCGAAGAGCTCAGCTGGACCCGCGAGACCGGCGACCGCCTTGAATTCATTCCCCACTTCAGCACCCGCGATCTCAACTCGATGGGGGTCCAGAGCCGGCTCATCGGCTATTACGTCCGGCGAATCCACAACGTCCTGTTCATCACCGGTGATCCCCCGAAAATGTCGCCTGGCTATCCCCGGTCGACCGCGGTCTTCGACCTGGACTCGATATCGATGGTGAGGTACACCCACGCCTATCTGAACGCGGGGCTCGACCTCGGCGGCGAGTCGCTGGGAAGAGGCGCGGACCCACGCACCCACTTCACGATTGGAAGCGGATTCGAACCTGAGGCAGTGAACCGGGAGCGGGAGCTCGAAAGGTTGAAGCGCAAGATCGATGCGGGCAGCGATTACATCTTTACGCAGCCGGTTTTCCGGCGGGAAGCGCTCGCGATTCTCGATTCAGTTCCCACGAGGCCCCCGATCTTGATCGGCGTGATGATCCTTGGCAGCCTTGAACAGGCGCAGCGCATGGCTCAGGTCCCAGGGGTGGTCGTTCCTGACGACTTGCTCGACCGTTTCGGCAAATACGAGTCGCCCGAAGATCAGCTGAAGCTTGGCCAGGAAGTTGCGATCGAGCAGATCAAGCGGATCCGTGAACAGGGGAGGCCCGGCATCTATCTGATGTCGCCCGCGTCGCACAAGCCGGTAATCCCGGTCCTGAAGGCAGCCCTGGCGTGACCGGCCTGAGTCGCGGTCTGAGCCAGCTTGTCCCTTCGAGAGCCTCAGGGCGTCGCCTGAGCGTAGTCGAAGGAAAGACCCTGACGAAGGGCATCCCCGCGCTTCGGTGTGCCGGCCGCCCCTTCCCTTCGACTTCGCTCAGGGCAGGCTGGCTCAGGGGGCGGCCGGCATGACTTCTCCCCTGATACAACCGTTGCGCATTCAATTCGATGTCAAGGTACCGATGCGCGATGGCGTGCTGCTGTCTGCCGACGTCTACCGGCCAGCTTCCGGCGACAGATTTCCCGTGTTGCTTCTCCGGACCATCTACGACAACCAGATGCCGCGCTATGTCGATTGGGCGAGGCGCTTCGTTCAGGCCGGGTTCGCGGTCGTGATGCAGGACTGCCGCGGGAGGTTCGATTCGGACGGGGCCTGGGCGCCGTACGTAAACGAGGCGAGGGACGGCTTCGATACTCATGAATGGATCGGACGCCAGCCGTGGTGCAACGGCAAGATCGGCACCTTCGGCATTTCGTATCCGGGATTCACGCAAACGCTACCCGCGGTCCAGGCAAGCAAGTACCTCAAGGCTCTCGCGCCCATCGCGTCGCAGCAGGACAACTTCGGCCACATCTACGTTGAGGGCGTCCTTCACCTTCACGTGGCAATGTTTTTCATCAACGTTGTCGGGCGTTCCATGCAACGAGAAGCCCGGGCGCTTCTTAACGACAACGAGCTGTATCGAAGGTTGCCGCTCATATCCGCGCTCGATGACATCGCCGACATCCCGTTCTACCGGAATGTGATCAGCCACTGCACATTTGACGAGTTCTGGAAGTCCTACAGCCTGCGGGACCGTTACAGGGAAATAGGGGTCCCTGCGTTATTCATTACCGGCTGGTACGACTCACTGCTCCACGAGACACTCAAGCTGTTCAATGGATTTCGAAAGCAGGGCGGGACGGCAGAGGCGCGCAACCAGACCCGTCTGATCATCGGGCCATGGCCGCATCAGGCACTTGGATCAGCGTCGCCTCCCGGAAACGTAGAGTTCGGCCCGCCAGCCGAGATGGACCTGGTCGCCGAACAGATCCGCTGGTACGACTGGCAGCTCAAGGGCGTCTCCAATGGCATGGAGGCAGAAGGCCCGATCCATCTGTTCGTAATGGGAGACAACGCCTGGCGACACGAGAACGAATGGCCGCTGGCACGCACCGAGTTCACCGAATTCTTCTTCCACAGCCGCGGCTCCGCCAATACCGGAGGTGGCGATGGGAGCCTCAGTCGCTCCTCGCCCACCGAGGAACCGCCGGACCGGTTCATCTACGACCCGGCCGACCCCGTGCCATCCTGGGGCGCCCAGTATCAGAACCTCGACCGGACCGGGCCCCGCGACCGGCGGGACATCGAGCGGCGTCAGGACGTCCTCGTATACACGTCGGCACCGCTGGACAGAGACTTGGAAGTCACCGGCCCGGTCACCGCGACGATCTATGCTGCCTCAAGCGCGCCCGATACCGACTTCACGGCGACCCTTGTCGATGTGCATCCCGATGGCAGGGCGATCAACCTTTGCGAGGGCATCCGCCGGGCGCGCTTCAGGGAATCGGTGGAAAAGCCTGCGCTGATCGAGCCCATGAAGACATACGAGTACCGGATCGACATGTGGGACACGAGCAACGTGTTCAATGCGGGCCATCGGATCCGGGTCGAGATTTCGAGCAGCAATTTCCCTCGCTTCGATCGCAACTTGAACACCGGCCATCAGCCGGGCATGGACGCGGAGATGGCGATCGCTCGCCAGGCAATCTTCCACAATGGCCTGCACCCGTCGCGAGTGACCTTGCCGACCATCCCTCGCTAGTCGAGGGCCCCCGCCCCCTTACCCCCGCCCTCCCCGGGGCGGGGGAAGCCCCTTGCCCCTTCGACGCTGATGCCAGTTGGGCACGCCCATCGGGCGTGCCTGCCGAGTCGGCGGGAGGCAGAATGCCTTGATCGAAGCGGAAGGCTCGATGTTGTTCATCACCGCGGACACATAGGGCGACGGAACGGGGTTGCGTATCGAAGCGCCAGGTCGATGAAATTTGCGAGCGACCTTCCGGTCTCAGCGCGGGCTGTTTCTCGCGCAAAAACGCATCGAGCTCAGCTCGTGCCCTCAACAAGAGCTCGATTTGACCTGAAGCGAGAGGCGCAACCCCGTTAAAGCGGGAACCGAAGCGCGCCCCTTAGTACGGGTCGACGCGAAACTTCTTGACCACGTCTTCGTTCAGCTCGAATCCCAGTCCCGGCCGGTTCGGGACCTCGACGCTCCCGTCTTTCCGGATCGCAATCCTCGGCTCCAGGAGCTGCGAAATGATCGGCGAGTCAGGAAACGCAATCGGGAATTCGAAATACGGCATATTGGGCGTGACCGCTGCAAGGTGGATCTCCGCGGCCACGCCGACCATGTGGCACCAGGCATGGGGGATGCAGAGCGTGCCCCGCAGATATGCCATCTCTGCGATCTGAAGAATTTCGCTGATCCCGCCCGCCCGCACGGCGCTTGGCTGCACGACATCCACGTGACCCCTCTCAATCAGGTCCCTGAATTCGTGTCTGCCGGTGAACCCCCAGTCGCCGGCCGCGATCCTCGTATCGACAGCGGTCGCCAGGCGCGCGTAACCGTCGAGGTTGTCGGCCGGCAGCGGCGCCTCGATGAAAAAGGGGCGGAACTGTTCCACCGCACGGATCGTCGTCAACGCGTACACAACGCTCTGCCAGCGGTTCTGGACGTCGATCATGAGGTCGCGGCGCGGTCCGAGCACCGTTCGTGCGGCGCCGATGACCTGTATGTCCGTCTCGACATCCACATTGCCGAACTGGCCGGGCCACTCCTCGACCTTGACCGCGTGGAAGCCCTGCGAGACGGCGAATGTCAGGCGCTCCCTGAGCTGTGCGATGTTGTCCCCCGGTGGATACACCGTGGCGTAGGGCATCACGTACTTCCTCGTTTCGGCCGGCACTTTCGTGGTCATGAACGGGTACCAGACCAGTTCATGGACCGGCTTTCCGAATGCCTTGCCGGCGATGTCCCAGAGCGCGGTTTCGACTGCCCCTATCGCCGTCAAAGTGACGCCGTGGCGCCCGTAGAGACCGGTATTGCTGTACATCTTCTGCCAGAGCCGCCGGACGTTTGTCGGGTCTTCACCCTTGATCAGGTTTTCCAGACCGTAGGAGTTATGGAGGATCGCGTCGATGACGAGGGAAGGCGCCTCGGCCTGGCCTATGCCGGTGATCCCTTCGTCGGTGTGCACCCGCACAACCGTCTCGTCATACCCTTCAACGGCTGCTTCGGACCTGCCGCGGCTTTCCCGCGCGGTATTCCAACTCGTCGCGCCCGCCGGTCGATCACGTAGCGCAATCGTCTCGATCTTTGTTACCCGCATCGTCCCGAACTCCACCCAACGGAGGGAATCGAAAGGCACGGATGCTATCCTAGCCCAATCTCGCTTGCCGGCATTTTTGGACGAAATTCCGCTGGAATTCGATGGGACTTCCTGACGCGCTGGGTCGCTTCGGCCGCTATGGCGGCCGTTACGTGCCTGAGACCCTCATGGCCGCGCTCGAAGAGCTGGAGCGCGAGTACCGCGCGGTCCAGGCTGATCCCGCGTTTCGCAAAGAACTCGACGGGTTGCTCAAGACCTACGTCGGTAGGCCCACGCCCATCTATCACGCCGAAATCCTGAGCAAGCGGCTCGGCGGCGCGGATATCTACATCAAGCGAGAGGACCTCGCACACACCGGCGCGCACAAGATCAACAACGCCCTCGGGCAGGCCCTGCTCGCCCGGCGGCTCGGGAAGAAGCGGATCATCGCCGAGACCGGCGCAGGGCAGCACGGAGTCGCTGCGGCTACCGTGTGCGCCAAACTCGGCCTCGAATGCGTCGTTTACATGGGTGAGGTAGACATCGATCGCCAGGCGCCCAACGTCTACCGCATGCGCCTCCTCGGCGCGGAGGTGCGCCCGGTGAAGTCGGGCAGCCGCACCCTCAAGGATGCAATCAACGAAACGATCCGCGACTGGGTTACGAACGTCGAAACGACCCACTACATAATCGGCAGCGTGGTGGGACCGCACCCCTACCCGATGATGGTGCGGGACTTCCAGTCCGTGATCGGCAGGGAGAGCCGACAACAGTTCATGGAGATGACTGGCGTCCTTCCCGACGCCGCGGTGGCGTGCGTCGGCGGCGGCTCGAACGCAATGGGCCTCTTTTCCGGATTCGTCGACGATCCTTCTGTGCGGCTCATCGGCGTGGAAGCTGCGGGTGAAGGAGTCGAGACGGGTCATCACGCGGCGACACTGACCAAGGGTCGTCCGGGGGTCCTCCACGGCTCATACTCGTACCTGTTGCAGGACGAAAACGGACAAGTGCTCGAAGCCCACTCGATCTCGGCCGGTCTCGACTACCCCGGAGTTGGCCCTGAACACAGCTACCTGAAGGACATTGAGCGAGCGCGCTATGTAGCGATCACCGACGAAGAAGCCCTGGACGGATTTGACCTCCTGGCCAGGTCCGAGGGAATCCTGCCTGCCCTGGAGCCGTCGCACGCGATCGCGTACCTGCGCACACTTGCGAAGGAACTAGGGAAGGGCAAGCGCATCTTGCTGCTGCTCAGCGGGCGTGGCGACAAGGACCTGAACACCGTCGCGAAGGCGCGTGGGGTGGAGCTGTAGTAATGAAATACAAGATTGCACTGCACAAGACTGAGGAAGGCTTCGCGGTCTCGGTGCCTGGCTTGCCCGGATGCTGGTCGCAGGGCGACACCGAGGCGGATGCTCTCGCGAACATCCGAAACGCGATTGAAGAGTATCTGGCCGCCCGTGACGAACTCCTTCGTGACGCTGACGTCCGAGAGGTTGAGGTTCGGGCCTAGCCGATCGTGCCGAGCATACCCGGCGTCAACCATTTGGACGCGGTCCGTGCACTTGAGAAGGCTGGTTTCCGAGTCATTCGCCAGGGTAGGCACGTCGTGATGTCCGATGGCTCGCGCATCCTTACCATCCCGCGTCACGACCCCGTCAACGCATTCACGCTGGGTGGCATCGTTCGCGATGCCGGTCTGACGCCCGAACAATTCCGTGATCTGCTGTGACTGGCGCCTGCAGCGCGGAAATCGAAGGCGGCGGCATCTGCACGCCGGTAGCGACCCCGGCGGTGCGACTTTTCCACAACCAGCCGGTGTAATTTCGCGTTGACTGCCCTATAGGGCGATGCTAGCCTCGAGTGTTGGAGTTCTTGTTGCCCGAAGGATACGACGCCAAGTGGATCGCAGTCGTCCTGGCAGCGGCCGTTGGCCTGCTGGCAGTGCTCGGGCTATTCGCGGCAAACCTGCTCCTGGCGCCTAAGCGTCCGTCCGCGGACAAAGCAGTCGCATACGAGAGCGGAATCCGCCCGCGGCCGCTTGCGTGGTCTCAGGTCAACGTCAGGTATTACGTATTCGGGCTGCTTTTTCTGATATTCGACGTCGAAGCGGTTTTCCTGTTCCCGTGGGCCGTGGTCTTCCTGCGATCAGCGCCCGCGGTTTTCTATGAGATGCTGATTTTCATCGGCATCCTGTTGTTCGGACTCGCGTACGCATGGCGCAAAGGAGCGCTCCACTGGAGATAGAGGTCGGAAGGGGCAACGTCCCCGCACCCTCACCCGCCCACCGGGCATTGCCCGGTGTGATCACCGCCCGTTCCGACGAACTGATCGCCCTAGCCCGCAAGTCGTCGCTATGGCCGCTCACGTTCGGCCTGGCGTGCTGTGCCATCGAGATGATCAGCACCTACATGTCGCACCACGACCTCGACCGCCTTGGCATCGTGACCTGGCCGTCGCCACGCCAGTCCGACGTCATGATCGTCGCCGGGACAGTCGTGAAGAAGATGGCCGAGCCGATCAAGCTGCTTTACGAGCAGATGCCCGACCCGAAATGGGTTGTCGCCATGGGATCGTGCGCCACCAACGGGGGGCCTTACTACCGGTCGTATTCGGTGGTCATGGGGGTCGATCACCTGATACCAGTTGACATCTACGTGCCCGGCTGCCCGCCACGGCCCGAGGCGCTGATGGACGGGTTGCTGAAACTGGAGCAGAAAATCCAGTCGGATGCCCGGGGGCGCATGGCCGGGTGACGTCGCAAGACCAGCCGCGGGAGGCCGCGCCAGGACAGGACACGTCTCAGGCTCAGCCGCGCCCGAGCGCGACCGAGTCGTCGCATTCCGCATTGGCGAAAACCGGGGATGGACCCGAG
>JACQUF010000434.1 GCA_016210435.1 Chloroflexota bacterium | reverse complement strand
TTGCCCTACGCTCAATGTTTGCGCTGCCGCGAGTGCGGCAAGCAGTACCCCATCGAGCCGCTCAACGTCTGCGAGTTCTGCTTTGGGCCGCTCGAAGTCGACTACGACTACGACGGCATCCGCAAAGCCATCAGCCGCGCGTCCATCAAGGACGGGCCGCACACGATCTGGCGCTACGACGCACTTCTGCCGGTGAGCAGGGAAAAGGCCGTCGATATCGGGGCGGGCTTCACACCCCTCCTGAGGGCCGACCGGCTGGCCAGGGAGCTCGGCCTTCCCAATCTCTGGTTGAAGAACGACGCCGTGAACCCCTCATATTCGTTCAAGGACCGCGTCGTATCGGTCGCGGCCACCAAGGCGCTGGAGTTCGGGATCGACACGATCGCCTGCCCGTCCACCGGCAACCTGGCCGGCGCAGTCGCCGCGCATGGCGCCAAGGCGGGCATGCGCACGCTGGTCTTCATCCCGGCTGACCTGGAACGCGGCAAGATCGTCGGCGCTGCGGTCTACGGCCCAACGGTGATCGCGGTGAAGGGGAATTACGACGAGGTCAACCGTCTCTGCAGCGAACTCGCCGATTCCCACCGCTGGGCATTCGTGAACATCAACATGCGCCCCTACTACGCTGAAGGGTCCAAGACCCTTGGCTACGAAGTCGCTGAGCAGCTGGGCTGGCGCGCACCCGACCACGCGATCGTCCCGATGGCCTCCGGAGCGATGATCACCAAGATCTACCAGGGACTCCAGGAGTTCGCCAGGATCGGCCTGATCGACGGCGTTGCCACGCGCATGCACGGCGCCCAGGCCGACGGTTGCTCTCCTATCGTCAAGGCGTATCAATCCGGACACACACATCCGCGTCCGGAGATTCCCCGCACCATCGCCAAATCGCTTGCCATCGGCAATCCGGCCGACGGCTTCTACGCGCTCAAGGCGATGCGGGATTCTGGTGGAAGTGCAGTTTCGGTAGAGGAGCACGAGGTCGCCGAGGGCGTCCGGCTGCTCGCAGAGACCGAAGGCATCTTCACCGAGACCGCCGGCGGGGTGGTCATCTCCGCGTTAAGAAGGCTGGCGCGTTCTGGTGCGGTGCAGCCTGAGGAATCCGTGGTCGCATACATTACTGGCAACGGCTTCAAGACCATGGAGGTCGTGGAGCCTTCGGTCAAGCCGATCTTGATCGAGCCGAACGTCGAGTCGTTCGAGGAATTCGTCCTCGCCGCCAGCCGGCGCTGACGTCTGAATCCCGATGGCGATGAGGCGCGTCAAATTTACGTTCCCGGAAGAGCTCGTCGGCCGCCCGGTAATCTATGAGCTTGGAAAACGATTCGAGGTCGTGACCAACATCCGCCGTGCCGACGTGAGGCATAACGTCGGATGGGTGGTGCTCGAGCTTGAAGGGAACGACCTGGAGATCGAGCGCGGACTGGCGTGGGTCGCGTCGACCGGGGTACGCGTCGACCCTATCGTTGGCGATATCGTCGAAGGTTGATTTTTCAAGGACAGGAGCCCGCAAACGTGGCAGTAACCGTCAGGATTCCAACCCCGCTGCGCCGTATCACGAGCGGCCAGGACAAAGTTTCGGTCGATGGCCAGAACCTGCGCTCGATCATCGACGCGCTGAACAAGGCACACCCCGGTATCAAGGAAAGGCTCTGCGACGAATCGGGCGAGCTACGCCACTTCGTCAATGTCTACCTCAACGGCGAGGACGTGCGGTACCTGCAGGGGCTGAACACCTCGACCAAGACCGGCGACGAGGTCTCGATCGTCCCCGCGGTGGCCGGCGGTTCATAGTTCGTCCTGTCCCGTCTGCCCCGCGACTATGACGGTTCCGCCGCCCGCACGAATCACGCCTGGCGTAACCTGCCTCAGCTTTCCGCCAGGTGGTACAGGTCGTAGACGCTCGAACTCAGAAGCTCCGCAGCGCGTCCGATGCTCAGCCGGCCGTCTGCAACGAGATTCAAGACGTATTGGGCCGCGCCTTCATGGATCCATTGACGGAGTGTGGCCGCCCGGTCGGTGTGCCGTTCCTGGGCGCTGATTGCGGCCAGTTCGTACAAAACACTACACTCTACGACATCGAGTTCCTACGTGCTGACCAGCTCTTCGACGACTTCCCGCACGAGCTTTTCCGGCACGTCCCGCCGCGTGACGGCTCGTCCGGGTCCCTCCAGCAGCACCCACCGGATAGATCCGGCGCGTGCCTTCTTGTCGCTGCGGGTCGCGTCGATGACCGCCCGTGCGGAAACCCCCGGCGCCCGCAGCGGTAGGTTGAAGCGCTCCAACAGCAGGTTCTGGCGTCGCACAAGCTCTTCCGAGACCATTCCCAGTTTTTCGGCGATCCTGATCGCCCCTGCCATGCCAATCGCCACTGCCTCGCCATGGAAATACTTGCCGTAGCCGGTGGCAGCCTCGATGGCGTGG
>JACQUF010000432.1 GCA_016210435.1 Chloroflexota bacterium | reverse complement strand
TCTCTGTCGAGGGGATCGCCCTCGGCAAGATGGTCCGCGGCGAAGATGTGCCGTACCTCCAAAACAGCCCGCTGCAACTTACGGCCAAGGCGTTCGCGGTCGTCGATATGACCGGTGTCATGCCGGTCGCCGGGATAAGCGCCGAGGACATCTCAGGGGACGTATTTGGCCACTTCCGCTTCGAGCTGTCGGTGTATCGGTTCGGCACGGACCGGGAGACGGTAGCGTTCCTTCTCGGCAAGAAGTCGGTGCCCCTCGAACCGGTCGACCAAATCACCCGCGCCGAAATGGGAAGCCGCATCCGTACCACTTTTGCCAGCTACACCGTCACCAAACTGGAAAGCGTGCAAATCTCGACTGACTTGACCTTGGAAGAGACGCTGATGTTGGTGCCGACGGACAGGCGCGACCCGCTGGTGATCACGCAACGTGCAGCGCTGTCGCCAGGGGACTTTCTGTCGACCTTGACCGTCGACGGTTACGTGATCGACGGGAGGCTCTTGAAGATTCAGGCGTACCTTCTGGACGCGCTCGGAGCGAAGGTCGTGGTGGTCGACCAAGAGAAATTGACGTTCGCAAAAGGCACAGCGCCAATCGTCCAGCCCACTACCACCCCATTTCCCGTTATCACCATTCCCGCGCTATCCCCCACAGCTTTGCCTACCGTCACCTCCTACACGGTGAACGTGACGGTCTTGGGTTCCGGTCTCGTGACCATGTCGCCGCCAGGCGGCGCATTTGCCGCCGGAACGCCAGTTACTCTCACAGCCTCTCCGGCACCCGGCTACGTCTTTGATAGTTGGTCGGGCGATGCGACAGGAACGGCCGCGAGCATCGTGGTAACGGTGGATAGACCGAAGAACATCACCGCCAGATTCCGGGTTTTTCCATAGCGCCCGTACCGCCTGCGATCCTTGCCGATAACGCCTCCCAGCTACGGTGACTTCAAGCTCTCGTAGCTCGGGTCGATAACCGCGACCCCGACTTGGCTCCGGTTGGACCGTTGGCGTCGCCCTCGCTCACCTCGCCTTCTGGGACCGGAGGGCGGTGCTCCTTCTCGATCACTGGCGGAAGCACGGCGCCGCAGCCGATGACCACCCCGACGACGACATCCTGAACGACGCTCTCGTAGACGAGTGGCGGCTGCTCACGGTGCGACAGGTGGGACGGCTCGCCGTATCCGGGGCGAAGGCGGTCAACACCGCGGTCGAGGAACTCGATGCCAAGACCGCGGACGCGATCATCGCCGTGGGTGACGGAAACCGGCTGCTACACCGCGGTGCCCACCGGCGCGAGCACCTCGACGAGATAGAGGGCGGGACCACGACCTGAGTAGCTGCTGCGGTGCCCCTACTTCGGGAGGCAGGTAACTGTCGGGCGATACCGAATCCCGCTCAACAGGGATCAGGATCCAGTTCTTCTGTAGATACACACCGTGTAAATGTGTAACTGACCCGACCACGGGGTTGGGACGCCTAAAGGAGGTGCGCCCCTATGGACTGCCCGTTCTGTGTGGACGTGACCGCCGACCAGGTTCTAATCGAAGGCAGTCTCTGCTACTTCATGGACACCGGCGATCCCGTATTGGTTGGTAGCGGGATGATCCTTCCTCGGGCGCACCGCGAGACGGTCTTCGACCTCAGCGCCGACGAGTGGACCGAGACCCTCGACCTGTTGGACCAGGCGAAGCACCTACTCGACGAGAGATATGACCCCGACGGCTACAACGTGGGCTGGAACTGCGGCTCGGTCGCCGGGCAGGACACTCCTCACGCGCACTTGCACGTAATCCCGCGCTTCCGGGACGAGCCGCTCGGAGGGAAGGGCATCAGGTACCACCTGAAGCAGCCCGCGAATCGCAGGCCGAGCCGCTAATGGCTCCGGGCCACGTCGCGACGGGACGCGGGGATCACGGCATGTGCAGAGGAGGGATGTGATGACATCGACCGGTCTCCCATACGATCGGTATTCCGTGGTGCTCCACGCTCGGCCAGACGTGGCGAGGTGGCGGTCACCTACTTACTTCGCGAAGCTACCGATTGAAGGCGACCAAGCCGGTTGTCGGTCGTCCCATGTGTTAAACGTCACCCGTGTCTCCCCGGTACCGTCCGAGTTCATGAGGTAGATCTCGTTGTTGCCGTCGCGGTCCGATCCGAAAGCAATCTTCAGGTGGTTCGATGACCAAGACGGCTCGAAGTCATCGGCGGAGTTCACCGTTCGGCGAGTTTGACCTGTACCGTCGGCGTTTATTGTGTATATCTCATTCTTGGCCCCATCTCGGCGGGAATAGAAGGCCAGCTTCGTACCGTCAGGAGACCACACTGGACTCTCGTCAGGCGCAGAGGCAAAGGTCAAGCGGGTTTCGTTTAACCCATCAGAGTCC
>JACQUF010000439.1 GCA_016210435.1 Chloroflexota bacterium | reverse complement strand
GCGTAGTACTGGCCATCGCGGCGCTCGTGAACTGGATCTCCGGTTACTTCCAGGAAGTGCTGATCGAGCGGATCGCGCAGCCTGTGATCAACGACATCCGGAACGCGATGTTCAGGCACATTCAGCGAGTCGGACTCGCGTTCACCGATCGCACGGCAATCGGTCGCGTGATGTCTCGGATGTTCGGCGACGTCGGCGCGCTCCAGGAAATGATGGAGACGACCGTCAACGCGCTCGGCGACCTGGTCACGCTCTTTGGGATCGTGATCGTGCTGCTCGTCCTGGACTGGCGGCTTGCTTTGATGGCGCTGGCCGTTGTCCCGCTTCTGTTCCTGCTTCGACTCATATGGCAGCCATTTGCGCGCAGGGCCTTTCTCCGCATCCGTAAGCAGTCCTCGATTACCAACGCCTACCTCGACCAGAACGTGAGCGGCACGCGCGTCATCCAGTCTGTGAACCGCCAGGCGCACAACTACGGGCAGTACAAGGGCAGAGTGGACACTCTCTACAAGCTCAACGCAGACGGGGCCCGTCTCGGCGCGTACCTCACGCCGACCGTTGATCTTCTCACCGGATCGGCGTTGGCGGTCGTGATCATCGCGGGCGGCAACTTCGTTCTCGACCGCTCCATCGAGATCGGAACAATCGTCGCCTTCTTCCTGTACGTCCAGCGCTTCTTCGAGCCGATCAGGACGCTCACCGCTCAGTACACGGTTTTGCAGCGCGCCATGGCAGCGGGCCACCGCATCTTCGAAGTGATTGACCTGTCGATCGAGGTCAAGGACAAAGCTGACGCTATCGAACTCAAGAACGACATGGTCGACGGCGCGGTGGAGTTCCAGGACGTCACGTTCGGCTACGACCCGGCCCGGCCAGTGCTCAGAAACATAAGGTTCCGTGCCGAACCGGGCCAGACCGTCGCCATCGTTGGTCCTACTGGTTCCGGCAAGACCAGCATCATGTCGCTGGCGCACCGTTTCTACGACGTGCAGCAGGGGCGTGTCTTGCTCGGGGGCTACGACGTCAGGGAAGTGAAGCAGGAATCTCTCGGGCGCGTGATGGGCATGGTCCTCCAGGAGCCGTTTCTGTTCTCGGCGTCGGTATTCGAAAACATCAAGTACAACACCGAGAACGCGACCCGCGACGGGGTGATTCGCGCCTGTCTCGACGTGGGCGCGCACGACTTCATCCTCAAGCTTCCGCACGGCTATGACACCGTGCTGGAGCAGCGGGGCATGAACCTGTCAGTCGGCCAGCGTCAGCTCATCAGCTTTGCCCGAGCGCTCGTCGCCGACCCGAGGATCCTGATCCTCGACGAGGCTACCGCGAACATCGACAGCTACACCGAGCTCGTGATCCAGAAGGCGCTGGCAAGGCTGCTGCAGGGGCGCACGGCGCTCGTGATCGCGCATCGGCTGTCCACAATCCGGAACGCGCACAAGATCGTCGTGATCAACCGCGGCGAGATCGTCGAGGAGGGCACCCATGACGCCCTCGTCGAGCGGGACGGCCTGTACGCGCAGCTGTGGAAGCTGAACTACGCCTCGTTCGACGACCTTGCCGCCGACGCCACCCGCCGGATGCCGTCTCAGGGTCTGATCCCGACAGCGACGTAGCTCGCAGCCCTATCTATACTGCCCGTCGAGCCCGGGGTTTCCGCTCCTTGATCAGCGTTCGCAGCGCGTCGTTGACAGCCTTGGCTGATCGGAACTCTGACGCGACATCTGGATCAAGAATGACCACGTTGGACCCGCGAGCGTACGCGCGGGCGTATTTGCCGCGCACTCCGTCCCGAAAGTCATATTCGGGGCCAAGCTCATCGTTCCGCGGGCCAGCCTTCTTCATATGTAAGTCGTTCTCGAGGGGCCGGTCTCCTAGCACTGATGATGCGGACCGTGTCGCCTCGCGTCAAGTGCGAGACGACTACTAGATCCCGAGCGTGCCCTGACGCCGGGCAGTCTCTTCCTCGGCCATCGGCGATGCGCCGATATGGGTCAAGCCTTCCGGCGTGGCCCGGCGGCCCTGAGGCGTGCGAATGATGAAACCGATCTTCAGGAGGAACGGCTCGACAACATCGGCGAGGGTCTGGCTGTCCTCGTTGACCGTCGCGGCGATCGCCTCGATTCCCGCAGGGCCACCGCGGTACTGGACCGCAAGCGTCGACAGGTAGAGGCGGTCGAGGCGGTCCAGCCCCAGTTCGTCTACGCCTTCGATCGTAAGAGCGCTCCGGGCGATATCGAGCGTGACGACGCCTTCCCCGCGGACCTCCGCAAAGTCGCGGACCCGGCGGAGCAGGCGGTTCGCAACCCTGGGCACACCTCGTGATCGACGGGCGATTTCAGGGGCCCCATCGAGATCGATGTTCACCTTCAGGATCTGGGCAGACCGCCGGACCACCTGGGTGAGCTCCTCCGGAGAGTAGTAGTCCATGTGGTAGACCATGCCAAAGCGATCACGCAGAGGCGCGCTCAGCATCCCGGCACGGGTCGTGGCGCCTACAAGTGTGAAGGGCTTAAGGGGGAACGACAGCGTCCTCGAGTAGGCGCCCTTGCCGGTCACGAAATCGACGATGAAGTCCTCCATCGCCGAGTAGAGGTACTCCTCGACCGCGTGGGACAGCCGGTGGATCTCGTCGATGAAGAGGACTTCCCCGCGTTCGAGGTTCGATAGCAGCCCGACCATGTCGACCGGGCGTTCCAGCGCAGGGCCCGATGTGTGAGTGAGCTTGACGCTCATCTCGCGGGCGATGATGT
>JACQUF010000433.1 GCA_016210435.1 Chloroflexota bacterium | reverse complement strand
GTCAAGCGCTACGAGAGCGAGAAGACAGAGGACGGCGACTCGTGGCGCCACGCCAGGATCACCCTGAAGCCGAACAACCCCGACTTCGTGCCGATCGAAATTATCGGTGTGGACGAGGGCCAGGTCCAAGTCATCGCCGAGTACGTCGAGGTCCTGAGTGGCGGCCAATGACCTACCCGAGAGGCGCCCAGCAACCGGACACTCGTGACCGGACGTGAATGGCCCTTGGAGGTTTGAAGGTGGGAGTCCCGAAGTGTCCTTGAAAATTGCTGTTCTTGGCGGCGACGGTATCGGTCCCGAGGTTATCGCCGAGGCGATGAAGGCCCTGGATGCCGTTCGGCACCGGTTCGGCCATGCGTTCGAATGGGGCACCGGTCCGGTCGGCGGGGCTGCGATCGACGAATACGGCACAGCGCTGCCGGATTCCACCCTCGATGTGGTGCTCAAGTCCGACGCCGTCCTCTTCGGCGCGGTTGGCGGCCCGAAGTGGGACGACCCGAAGGCGAAGGTGCGACCGGAACAGGGGATCCTGGCCCTCCGCAAGTCGCTCGGGCTGTTCGCCAACCTGCGCCCGGTGAAGATGTACCCGCAGCTCTTGCACGCCAGCCCGCTGCGCCCAGAGAGGCTGAAAGGCGTGGACCTGATGATCATCCGTGAGCTCACGGGTGGTCTCTACTTCGGCAAGCCGAAGAAGCGGTGGACGACGAGCCGTGGCCGGCGCGGCGTCGATACGCTGTCGTACAGCGAGAAGGAGATCGAGAGGGTCGTGCGCTTCGGGTTTGAACTCGCGCTCAAGCGGCGCAAGCGGCTCCACTCCGTCGACAAGATGAATGTCATGGAAACGTCCCGGCTGTGGCGGGAGATCGCAACGGAAATTGGCAAGGAATACCCGGACGTCGAGCTCCGGCACATGCTTGCCGACACGGCTTCGATGCAGCTGGTGGTGAACCCGGCGCAGTTCGACGTGCTGGTCACGGAGAACATGTTTGGCGACATTCTTTCCGACGAGGCGTCCGTGCTTGGCGGATCGATGGGCATGCTCCCGTCCGCCAGCCTGTCGGGCCTGCCGCCGGCCGACGGAAGCAAGCCCCGCAAGAGCAAGCCTGCGCTGTACGAGCCGATCCACGGCTCGGCGCCGGACATCGCGGGGAAGGGGATCGCCAATCCGATCGCGGCAATCTTGAGCGCCGCGATGATGCTGCGATGGTCGTTCGGGCTCCATACGGAGGCCGATGCCATCGAGTCGGCGGTGGAAGGCGTGTTAGCGGAGGGCTACCGAACACGCGATATCGCGGCGCCTAGCGATCGCACCGTTGGCACCAAGGAAATGGGCGACATCATCGCCGGGCGGGTCGGCTAGTTTGCGGCATTAGCGCAGGCACGGCAATGGGGTGATTGTCTCCGGCGAACCGCTCCTCTCTCCGGGACTCCTCCTTCGTGCTCTCGTGGCGCGGCCCCGCGACGTCCTTTACTCGGAGCGGTATGGCGGCCTTTCCGACCGGCTCGGCGGGCGACTCCAGTTGTTCGCCTTCGGGCGGCAGGCGCTCTCGGCGGCCCTGCGCAGTCTCGGAAACGGCCGGATTCTGGTCCCCGCCTATATCTGCGACACGGTGGTCGACGGTATTCGGGCGGCGGGCTGGCAAACGCGGTACTACCCCCTGGGCGAGGGCCTGGCGCCTGACTGGGACTGGCTCGAATGGAATGGCGTCGCCGGAGACAGAGCGATGCTCCTGGTCCATTACTTTGGCTTCCCTTCCGATCTGACGCGTGGGACGCGATTTGCGGAGCAGCACGGCCTGGCGCTGATCGAAGACTGCGCCCATGCGTTCCTTACCGCCGCGTTGAATCCCGAGGTAGGACGTACCGGCCATGCCGCGATCTACAGCTGGCGCAAGTTCCTGCCTGTCGCCAACGGCGGCGCGCTCGTGGAACGTTCGAACGCACGGCCAGGCAACGATCAAAGGCCAGTTCCCAATGGCAGTGCCGGAGCCGCGCGCGAGCTGGGTAAGTGGCTGATGTTCAAATCGGGCAGTCGCTCCGTACTCAACCGCTTCGCCCCCTCGCTGTCGGACGAGCGGGCCCGGATACATGACGATGCAGAGATGGCTGCGGCACCGGACCGGGTCGCCGTCCGGACGCTCGCCGCCGAAGTTCGGAATCTGGCCGGCATCGCTCGGAAGCGCCGGGACAACTATCGGCTGCTGTTCGACAGCTTGGTCGATGCCCAGGGCGTCACGCTGCTGACACTGCCGCTGGCGGACGG
>JACQUF010000470.1 GCA_016210435.1 Chloroflexota bacterium | reverse complement strand
GGTTCAGCGGGCCATGCACCGTAACCCCGTCGACGGTCAGCGTCTCGCCCGGCCTGGTGAGCTCGCAGTTACCGCCAGATTCCGCGGCGAGGTCGACGACGACGCTGCCGGGGCGCATCGCCCGGACGGCGTCCGCGGTGATCAGCAGCGGCGCTCGCCGGCCCGGGATCGCGGCAGTCGTGATCACGACGTCCGCGTCCGCGATGTGTGTCTTGAGGGCTTCCCGCAAGCGGGCCTGTTCTTCCTCGGTCTGGGCCCGGGCATAGCCTCCCGCGGCCTCCGCGTCCGCTGGCGGGCCGATTTCGATGAACCGCGCGCCAAGGCTGATTACCTGCTCCTTCACCGCCGCGCGAACGTCGAAGGCTTCGACGACCGCGCCCAGCCGGCGTGCGGTGGCTATCGCCTGCAGACCCGCGACCCCGGCCCCGAGGACCAGTGCTTTCGCGGGCGGCGTAGTCCCCGCGGCCGTGACCATCATGGGAAGGTACTTGGCAAGGGAGTTGGCAGCTATCAACGCGGCCTTGTACCCTGCCACCGACGCCTGCGAAGACAGCACGTCGACCCTCTGGGCGCGTGCGATCCGCGGCACGAGCTCCAGGCTGAATGCCGTTACGCCCCGCTCAGCCAGTGCCCGCAAGGTCAGAGGATCGCGGCGGACATCCAGGAGACCGATCACCACCGATCCCGGTCGAAGCGCCACGATGGCATCGGGTCCCGGCTTCCCCACGCAGACGTAGAAGTCCGCCGGCGCAGCCGCTGCGACTGCATCAGGAACGATCTGTGCCCCGGCTTTCTGGAAAGCCGTGTCGGGAAACGAAGCCTCCGCACCGGCGCCGCTCTGGATCAGTACTTCGTGCCCGCTCTTGACGAGCCGCGAGGCGGTTTCCGGCACCATGGCAACCCTTCGTTCGCCTGGCGCAATTTCCCTGGGCGCGCTGATCTTCATGTGCCCCCTCTGTCAGGCCGCGATCCCTCCCGCCGATCCTCATCATAGGGTGGAAAATACAACCAATGTCGCAAATACTGGCTCTCGCGGGCGGCGTCGGCGGCGCGAAACTAGCGCTCGGTTTTGCGCGGATCCTGCCTCCCGACCGCCTGACCGTGGTCGTCAACACCGCCGACGATGACGTGTTCCATGGCCTTCACGTCTCCCCCGACCTGGATACCGTCATGTACACCCTCGGCGGTTCCGTCAACCCGGAAACGGGATGGGGGCGCGCGGGCGATTCCTTCAACTCCCTGGAGACGCTCGGCCGACTCGGCGCCGAAACCTGGTTCAAGCTCGGCGACCGCGACCTCGCGGTGCACATCCTGAGGACCCAGCTGCTACGGGAAGGCCATACGCTGAGCGAAGTAACAAGGCACCTTTGCGAGCGCTTTGGAGTGCGGCATGCGGTCGTGCCGATGACCGATCATCCGGTCCGCACTGTGGTCGATACGGACGAGGGAGCGATGTCGTTTCAGCACTATTTCGTGCGGCGCAGGTGCGAGCCCCGCGTTCGTGAGATCCGGTTCAACGGCGCAGAACGCGCGGCACCATCGCCCTGGTTCGAGTTCGCGCTTGAACGCGCGACCGCGATTGTGATCTGCCCTTCAAACCCGTTCCTGAGCGTCGCCCCGATCCTCGCGATTCCGGGGGTCCGGGACCGCATCATCGAGCTTGATGTGCCGAAGGTCGCGGTCAGCCCGATCGTGGCGGGGAAGGCTATCAAGGGGCCTGCCGCCAAGCTCATCCAGGAACTGACGGGAGAACCGGCCGGCTGCGTCGCCGTGGCCAGGCAGTACCGGGGACTTTGTACGCACATGGTCATCGACCGCTCGGACGGGGCGTTCGCGTCCGAGATAGCACGGCTCGGCATGAAGGTTGAGGTCGCACAAACGATCATGGAGACGGAAGAGGACAAGATTGCGTTGGCGCGTTCGCTTCTTGCGCTCCTGGGGCCTGGCGGATGACCGGCCGGGTTTGCCTGTTCGTCCCGATGAAGTCTCTCGCGTCCGCCAAGTCGCGCCTCGCAGGAGCGCTGCCGGACGACCGGCGGCGGCTCCTTGCAACCGCGATGTTTGTTCACGTGGTGAACACCGTCCGGAATCACCCTGACCGGGAGGCGACGGTAATCGCCGGGGACGGCGCGGTAGCCCGCCTGTGCGAGCGGCTGGAGGTGAAGTGGATGAAGGACGACTCCGGCGAACTCAACGTATGCCTGAAGCAGGCGTTCGCCAAAGCCAGGGGTGGTCCATGGGCGATAGCGGCGTTCGTTCCGGCCGATCTGCCATTGTTGACTTTCGCAGACGTCGACGCTTTGCTAAAACCGGCATCGGAAGGCCGCCCGTCGATCGCGCCCGACCGGTCCGGCAAGGGAACCAACGGAATCGCGATCCCAGCCGCGGTCGACTTTGTCCCTATGATGGGCCCGGACAGCGCGCAGCGACATCGGAACGGCTTCGAAAGTTCGGGCGGGCAGGTTGAAATTGTCCGGTCAAGGGGACTCGCGCTGGACATCGATACGCCGGCCGATCTCGCGATCCTCGAGGCAGAGAGGTCCCGGTGGTGGGAGGAGGCTGCCCTGGCAGTCGACGAGCTCGGACCTTCGTTCCTCGATAGCCCTCACCCCTATTTCATAGGCCCGTCGGGAGAAGGGGAGGGTGAGGGCACGGGCCGGCGCCTGCCTTGAAACTCTCTCCTCCCCCGCCCTCTCGCCCCCGCCGGGGCGGGGTACTGTTCACCCCTCCGGACGGGACGCTTGATGCTAATAGGCCCGCCTGAGGCGCCACGCATTGGCGTCGTATTGCCGACGCGCGGGATCCTGCTGCAGGGCCCGGATCCAGTGCCCGCGGCCCATGTGCTTGACGTTGCGCAGCGGGCTGAGGACATCGGCGTGGATTCGCTCTGGGTCGGAGACAGCCTGATCGCGAAGCCCAGGCTCGAGCCTCTTGCCACCCTGGCAGCGGTGGCTGCCCGGACGAGTCGCGTTCGCATCGGCACTGCGGTGCTTCTCGGGGCGTTGCGGCACCCCCTGTTACTCGCGCAGACCGCGGCCACGGTGGATCTCCTGTCCCAGGGCAGGCTCGTCCTGGCTATGGGCGCCGGGGGCGCCTTCACACCGGGCCAGCAGCAGGAATGGCACAGCGCGGGGATCGACCGTTCGACAAGGGGACGCCGCCTTGCTGAAATCATCGAGATCGCCCAGCGCCTGTGGCAAGGTGAGACCGTGACATTTCAGGGAAGATTCTTCTCCCTCGACCGGGTTGCGCTCGGGTTCCGCCCTCACCAGCGGCCGCGCATCCCCGTGTTGCTGGCCTGCCATTCCGGACCGGGACTAGAACGCCAGTACCGGCGGGCAGCCAGGCTCGCGGACGGGATGATCTCGATCACGGACTCCCCTGCCGAATTCGCGGGCGTGCGGAAAGCCGTCCTGCAGGAAGTCCAGGCTGCCGGGCGCGATCCCCTGGCGTTTCGCGCCGCCTACTACATGACCGTGAACCTGGATCACGATCCGGACGCGGCGGCCTCCGAAGGCGATGCCTGGGTGAAGGCATACTACGGGCTCAACTGGTGGGGCGATCGCTGGGGCCCCTATGGCCGCGCCGAGTCGGTGGTCGCACGGATTCGTGAGTACACGGCCGCGGGCGCGGACGAAGTGATCCTAAGGTTCGCGTCCTACGACCAGCCGCGGCAGCTCGATCTGCTTGCGTCTGAGGTCCTGCCCGCCCTGCGTTAATATCCCCTCAGCCTCGCCCGTCTCGGGTGGGCTGGTATCCGGAGGTATCACGATGAAGGTAGCGTGGATCGGCGTCGGCCGCATGGGCAATCCAATGGCCACCAGCGTGCTCAAAGGGGGCCATCAGCTCACCGTGCACGACCTCAACCGGGATGCAGCGATCAACCTCCTTGAGTCCGGCGCGCTCTGGGCGTCGACGCCGGCCGAGGCCGCGGTTGGCCAGGACGTCGTAATGATGTGCCTGCCCATGCCCCGGGACGTCGAAGCGGTGTGCCTCGGGGGCGGCAGCCTGATCGAATCCGTCAAACCTTCCACCGTAGTCGTTGATTCATCGACGAATTCGCTCGAGATGGTGAGAAAACTGCACGGCGCTTTCGCGGCTGAAGGCATCACGTTCCTGGACGCGCCCGTAAGCGGCGGCGTCCCTGGCGCCATAGCCCGGGACCTCTGCGTGATGGCGAGCGGCGACGAGGCGGCGTTCAAGCGCGTGCGGTCAGTATTCGATGCGATGGGGGACAAGGTCATCTACTGCGGAAGGGCGGGCAACGGCACCGTGTGCAAGCTCGCCCACCAGCTGTTCGGCGCGATCCTGGGCCAGGGAACGGCCGAAGTCCTGACGATGGGGGTCAAAGCCGGGGTACCTCTATCGACGCTCATCGATGCGATATCCAAGAGCGCGGCGGGAAAGAACCCGCCGCTTCATCGCTGGAAGACCCAGCCCGTGACCCGTGACTTCGATCCCGACAAGCTCACCTTCACGCTGGCGCTCTCCCGGAAGGACATCGGGCTCGCATGCGAGATCGGCCGCCAGGCAGGCGTACCCATGGAGCTCGCAAATATCGTCGAGCAGAAGATGATTGACGCGATGAACCGGGGCTGGGCGACAAAGAAGGCCGAAGTCGTGCGGTTGATCCAGGAAGAGCGAGCCGGGGTAGACCTCTCAAAGGCATAGTCCAACATCAACGCCCCTAATAACGTAAGACGACGGACCAGGCCCTCAGTCCTTCATGTACCTGTCGCCCATGATCCGATCGCATCTGAGTGAAGAAATTAGCTGGCGCGGGCAAGGCAGTCGGGCGAGTCGTTTGCGGCCGAGTTCACGGTCCGGGTCACCTCCCACGTCTCCATCGCCTCGGACGGAACTGGTTTCACGAGTGCGAGCAGCGCGTCTGCGTCTTCCAATCCCGCGTCCAGCCAGGCGTCTTCCGCGCCCCGCGGCAGGATGGCCGGCATCCGCGAATGGATCTTCGCCATCATTTCGTTCGACGGGGTCGTGATGATCGCGCACGACCTGACGAGCTCGCCAGCGGGGTTCCTCCAGAGGTCGTACAGCCCGGCGAACGCAAAGATGCTGCCGTCCTTCATTCGAACGAACATCGGGCGCCGTTCAGCTTTTTCGCCGGTCCATTCGAAGAAGCCATCTGCCGGGATCAGGCAGCGTGTGCGCCGGAGCGGTCGCTTCCACATTCCCGAATCGAGCACGCTTTCCGAACGCGCCAGGATTGTGTTCTTGGGCAGGTCGTCAGGCTTCGCCCATGAAGGGATTAGACCCCACCGCATCCATTCCAACCGGCGGTCTTCGCCTCGCTGGGTGACGGCGATGACTTGCTGGGTGGGCGCGATGTTGTAACGCGGTGTCGGTTCCGGACCGTCCTGGACG
>JACQUF010000427.1 GCA_016210435.1 Chloroflexota bacterium | reverse complement strand
GTCGAAGATGACGGCAATCTCCGTCTGTGGCAGAGGCAGCGATCGACTCTCGGGTGGCATTTTGGCTGGCCCCCAGTGTGGCAGGTTACCCTACTTCGCCTTCATCCTCCGCTTCGCCCAGTACGCCTTCATCCGCTGGCTGATCGCCTTGCGCGCGGCGGCGCTCAGGGCCTTGCGTGAGCGCGACGAGTTTCGGGAACCCGTTGCGCCGAGCACCGTACGGACCGCCGCAATCTGACGGTCGATACGGGTGCGTTCTGCCTCGAGTTTGCTAAGCGCCTGGCGCAGGGTCTCGGTCACGTCGATCGGCATGAGCACCTCCGTAGTCATAGTAGCCACAAAGAACACAGGGGAGGGCGTTCCCTCCCGACACGTGTATACCAAAACCGCACCTGAACGTGCGGTTTTTGCGATCCACGACAACCGGGTTGCGGACGGCATCCGGCCCGGGTGATCCTGTTCCCCGCCCCGCGCCACGGAGGTCTCTGCCCATGATCCGTTCACGGCTGTCTCGCGCTGGCGCCCTCGCCTCGGTCCGTCCTGCTCGCCCTCCTCACGATGGGCCACACGACGAAGTACGCGCGCGACCCCTATCGCCACTGGATCGACGCGGACGGCGACTGCCTGGACGCCCGAGTCGAGGTTCTCGTCCCGACGCCGGCCATGGCAGCGTCCGCTTCAAGGACGCGCGGGAGTGCGAGGTCGAGCTCGCGCGGTGGCGCGACCCGTACACCGGGACCTTCGTGACCATCCCGGGGGCGCTCGACGTCGACCACCTGGTGCCGCTCAAGCACGCGCACGAGGCCGGCGCATGGCGCTGGCCGGCGGAGCGTCGGCGCGCGTACGCGAACGACCTCTCCTACCGGTGGCATCTCGTCGCGGTCTCAGCCTCGGCGAACCGTGCCAAGGGCGACAAGGGATCGGACCGGTGGCGGCCCGAGAATCGGGAGTTCTGGTGCCAGTACGCTCAGGCGTGGGCCGCGGTGAAGTTCGTGTACGGCCTGCGGAGCACGGCCAAGGAGCGGGCCGCGGTGCGGGAGATGCTCGAGACGTGCTCGTGAGAAAGTGGGAGGGATGTCGAAGGTGACACTCGAGGGCGCGACGCGCCAGCTGTTTGACGAGATCAGATATCAGAAGCGATTCCCACCCCGGGAGGCCGCCGAGGGGGCTAAGAACGAGCTGGCACTTCAAGGCCTGGGGAACAGCGGTGCTCTCGCGCAGCGGGTCTCCGGCGTCTACATGGAGGCTGTCGAGCAGGTCCTTGATGCCTTCTGCGATGCAGTCTTCGACCACGCCGCGGGGATGGGGCTGGCCGGTGAAGATGAGGCTGGCATCCTCGCCGTTCTTGCTGCAGCGCACGAGGAGATGTTCGACGAGACACGCGGCTTGGTGTTCGATGAGCTCCGTGGCCTTGGCGATGACCTCCGCAGGATAGCGCTCGCCGAAGTCGATACGAGACGAGCGGAGGTGCAGCGGCATCTAGAGCGGAGAGTCAGGCTCCGGATATTGCGGCAGGCACGACCCGCGGGCGGGAGAGTAGACGGACGCGGGCGCGTGGTGTTTCTGAGCCACGCCGCCGCCGACGCGGGTATAGCCAAGCTGCTCAAAGACGAGATCGAGCGCCGCATTCCCGGCGTGTGGGTGTTTCTCTCCAGCGATCCAAGCGATTTGCCGCCGGGGGCTGAGTGGTCGAAGGAGATTCAACAAGCGCTCCAGGAGGCGCGTCTCGTCGTCCTGTTGGCGACGAGTCGCAGTCTGAGTCGCCCATGGGTCTGGTTTGAGGCCGGGACGGTATGGTTCACCGGCCGCCGGTTCATCCCTCTATGCCTCGGCTCGATTCGGAAGGGCGCCTTGCCGCCTCCTCTTGGCGAACGCCAGGCGTTGAACGCCGATGAGGAGCAGGACCTCTTAGCCTTCCTTACACGAGCTGCGGAGGAGACCGGTCTTGAGCTGGAAGATCGCGAGGTCGTGCAAATCGTTCAGGAGTTGGCGATGATGGAGGCGGTTGCCGCTGCCGCAACTGAGGCCGGGACTGGGTGGATCGGTATCGCGTGGAACAATCGATTTCTATGTTACGACGGCCCGATTGAGAGCCTCAAACTGATCGAAGACGTCGCCTTCGAGCAGGGAATCGCCGATGCTCTCGAAGACTCGGAGTAC
>JACQUF010000441.1 GCA_016210435.1 Chloroflexota bacterium | reverse complement strand
TCGCCGACCAGCTCAAGGCCGCGGGTTTCGACGCGAAATTCGAGGTGATCCAGGGCACCGCGTTCACCGACACGCTGAGCCAGGGGAAGTTCGACCTCATGCTGTGGGTCCACTGCGGAAGCATCTACGACCCGTGGCAGACGCTCGATCACTTCCACTCGAAGTACGCGAAGCCAATCGGGACCGCGGTACCCAACATCAGGTCGACGTCCCGGTACATGAATCCGGAGCTCGATGCGATCCTGAACCAGATGGAGGCCATGACTCCATCGGTGTCGGACGCCAAGTACATGGGACTGCTGCGCCAGGCAATGGTGATATACCTCCGCGACATGCCGGAGCTGACCCTTGCCGGAGAGTTCCAGCTGCCCATCTTCAACAAGCACTACTGGACTGGATGGATGAGCGAGAAGGACCCGTACATGGCGCCGTATATTCCCTGGGAGGGTTTCAATCTGGCGGTGCACAGGCTGAAGCCAACCGGGGCAAAGTAGCCCACACGCGGGAACGTGCAATAGCGGGATCAGGGGCCACGACATCGCCGTCGCGGCCCCTGACGTTATATGCGGGCACCGCGCGTGCACTCCCGATTGAGGCGTATTGCGGATGATCATCGACAGCCACTGCCACGCCTGGGCAAGATGGCCTTATCAGCCGCAGGTGCCGGATGTCGATTCCAGGGGCCGCGTACAACAACTCTTGTTCGAGATGGACCAGAACGGCGTCGACATGGCGGTGGTCATATGCGCCCGCATTGGCCAGAACCCCGACAACAACGAGTACGTCGTGTCGGAGGCCGCCCGGTACGAAGGACGGTTCATCCCGTTTCCTGACGTCGATTCGTCATGGTCTTCGACTTACCACACGGCAGGGGCTGCAGAGCGTCTCGAGAAGATCGCGCGGCAATGGAAGGTCAAAGGGTTCACGCACTACCTCAAGAGTGAACCGGACGAGTGGCTTAGGTCCTCCCAGGGAAGAGAGTTCTTCGCGGTGGCGACGCAGTACGGGTTGATAGCGAGCATTTCGGGAGGGCCAGGCTGGCAACCGGAGCTACGGGAGATCGCGGCCGCGTTTCCGAGGTTGACCATACTGTGCCATCACCTTGGCGGCCTGAGACCAAGATCGGCCACGTACGATAGCGACCTGAAGCAATTGATGGAATCGGCCGCGCTGGCAAACATCATGGTCAAGGTCTCAGGTTTCTATTACGGTTCCGCCAGCGAGTGGGACTTTCCATACCGCGACTCCATCGGCATGTTCGAACGTATCTACACGGCCTTCGGGTCCGATCGTCTTTGCTGGGGATCCGATTTCCCCGTCTGCAACAAGGGGAGGTGCACGTACCGGCAGACTCTGGAGGTCGTGCGCGCGCACTGTCCGTTCATTCCGAAGGCCGACATGCATATGATCCTGGGCGACGCGTTGGGACGGCGCCTTGTGGCGAACCAGCAGGAGCGCACCAGTTGACACTCGCGTACCTGTCTCGAAGGGTGGGCATGCTCCTGCTCATCATATTTGTGGCCGTTACCGTCAACTTCATGATTGCGCGTCTGATGCCCGGCGACCCTGTCGAGAACGCGATCAACCGGCTCGTCGCAGCTGGCGGTGGGTCGGTGGGGAACGTGCAGGAGATCGCGGCGGCGTACCGGGCGGAGCTGGGCCTCGACGAGTCTGTGTGGAAGCAGTACCTGGCGTACTGGGTCAACGTATTTCAATTCGACTTCGGGACGTCGCTGGTGCACTACCCCGCCAGGGTGTCGCACATCATATGGGCGGCCCTGCCATGGACAATCGGGCTCCTTGGCATCGCGACGGTCATCAGCTTCTCGGTTGGAATCCTTCTCGGAGCGGCGCTGGGTTGGCCCGGTACGCCGAAGTTCGTCAAGGCGCTGGTGCCTGTGTTCCTTCTGACAGCCGCGGTCCCTTATTTCCTGATCGGCATGGTGCTGATCTTCTTTGTCGTGGTGACCTATCGCGTGTTTCCCTCGGGCGGCGGTTATACCTTCGGCTCCGAACTCAGGGCCGATTGGCCGACCGTGCAAAGTGTGTTCATGCACGCCGTGCTTCCGGCGCTATCCATAATCCTGTCGAGCATCGGGTCGTGGGCGCTTGGAATGCGCGGGATGTTGATCTCAACTCTGGGAGAGGACTACATCACGCTCGCGCAGGCAAGAGGCCTGCCGAAGACGCGGATCTTCCTGTGGTACGGAGTGCGGAATTCTTTACTGCCCCAACTGACCGCGCTGGCGATTTTGCTGGGCCATGCCGTATCGGGCGCCGTGCTGGTCGAAGTGATCTTTTCTTATCCGGGTCTCGGATTCAGGCTGTTCGAGGCCATCAATGGGAAGGACTTCTTCGTCGTGCAGGGGATCGTGCTGATCCTGGCGATCTCGATTGCGGTTGCGATGTTCGCACTCGATCTCCTGTACCCGTTGATCGATCCGCGGATCAGGTATCAATCGAGATGAACGTCGAGACGAGCGTCCAGCCAGCGACGACGGAGAGGGCGACGGCCGGCGCCTATCTGCGGCGTTCCGCGCGATTCTTCTCGGGTAACAAGCCGCTCGCGGCGGGCCTCGGACTGCTCCTCGTCGTGGGCCTGCTCGCGTTGGTGGGGCCGAGCCTGGTCAACCATGACCATGCGAAAGTCGGGGCATTCCCTGCCAGGCTGAGGCCTTCGGGTGACCACCTGCTGGGCACCCAGACGCAGGGACGCGACGTTCTAACGGTGATGATGCTTGGTATGCCCAATACCCTGAAGATAGGGCTCATCGCGGGTGGAGTGGGGCTGGCGATCGGCGTTCTGCTCGGCCTGCTGGCCGGGTATTTCGGCGGAATTATTGACAACGTCGTGCGGGCCCTTTCGGACACCCTGATCATTCTCCCGGGCGTGGCGATTCTGGTGCTGGTCGCGGTCAGCGTGCGTTCGATGAGCGTAGAGCTCATGGCGGTGATCGTGGCCTCGCTGGCCTGGATGTACCCGACCCGGACCATCCGCGCGCAGGTCCTGTCCCTGCGCGAGCGGGGGTATGTGAATGTGGCCAAGATGAACGGGATGTCCGGGTTGGCGATCGTGATCCAGGAGATACTCCCGAACCTGCTGCCCTACATCGCGGCAAGTTTCGTCGGCGCAGTTTCGGGGGCCATGCTCGCGTCCGTGGGACTGGAGGCGCTTGGCCTGGGACCACAGAACCAGTTCACGCTCGGAATGGAGATCTACTGGAGCCGGTTCTACGGGGCGATCCTGCGTCAGATGTGGTGGTGGTGGGCGCCGCCGATAGCGATCATCGCGTTCATCTTCGTGGGCCTGCTCCTTACATCGATGGGGATGGACCAGATCGTGAACGTGAGATTGCGAAAATCTTCATGACCCAGCCGATCCTTCAGGTGAGTGAGCTGAAGGTCTACTACCACACCTCTCAGGGCGTGGTGAAGGCGGTCGATGGCGTGAGCTTTTCGCTCCAGAAGGGTGAGAAGTTCGGGCTGGTCGGTGAGTCGGGATCTGGCAAAACGACGACGGCGATGGCGCTGATGCGGCTGCTCAATCCGCCTGCCTTCGTTGAGGGTGGGCACATAACGCTCAACGGCAGGAATCTGCTGGCCCTCTCAGAAGAGGAGACTCGCCGTGCGCGCGGGGCTGAGATCTCCCTGATACCCCAGGGGGCGATGAATTCGCTGAACCCCGTCATGCGCGTGCGAGGCCATTTCCACGACACAATCGGTGCTCACCGCAAGGTCAGCCGCGGCGAAGACATGTCCACGACTATTGAACGGTTGTTACGGAAGGTGGGCCTGCCGCCTGATGTCGCAAACAGGTATCCACATGAGCTGAGCGGCGGGATGAAGCAGCGGGTGATTATCGCGATGTCGATCGCGCTGGAACCCTCGGTGATCGTCGCCGACGAACCGACCAGCGCCCTGGATGTCGTGGTGCAGATGCAGGTGATGGCGACACTCGATCAGGTGCAGAAGGACCTCGGCGCAGCCGTAATCCTGGTCGGGCACGACATGGGGCTGATGGCGCAGTTCTGCGACCGGATCGGGGTGATGTACGCCGGAACGCTGGTCGAGGTCGCTCCGGTGTCTCAGTTGTTCGAAGACCCCCAGCACCCGTACACACAGCTCCTGATCTCCAGCCTTCCAGACTTCGAGACGAAGGGGCGATTCAGAGGAATTCCAGGATTGCCGCCGTCGCTTCGTGCATTGCCGCCGGGCTGCACGTTCCACCCTCGCTGCCCGAAAGTTCTGGATCGATGCAAAACGGTCGTGCCGGCCTACCGCGAAATCGCGCCGGCCCGATGGGTCTCATGCCATTTGTACGACGGCGGCGCCGGATGACAGAGCTCCTGCTGGAAGCGCATAACGTGACCCAGATTTACGGGCGCGGGCTGCTCCGGGGGAAAGGTGTGGCCGCGGTGGATGGCATGTCCTTCGGCATCAACGCGGACAGGCCGTCCATTGTCGCGCTGGTTGGAGAGAGCGGAAGCGGCAAGACCACTCTCGCGCGGCTTTTGCTGGGAATGATCACACCCACATCCGGCGCTGTGGTTTACAGGGGCACGCCGTTGACGAGGTTGTCCCGGCGTCAGTGGAGAGAGTTCCGACGGGAAGTTCAGGCGATCTTCCAGGATCCGTTTGAATCGTTCAACCCGTTCCACAAGGTGGATCACGTTCTGAACGTGCCGCTGAAGACCTTCAAGCTGGCGAAGTCGCGGGCCGACGCCCGGTCGCGGATCGAAGACGCTTTGACGCTGGTGGGGCTCCGGCCCGAAGAGACTCTCGGGCACTACCCGCACCAGTTGAGCGGTGGGCAGCGGCAACGTTTGATGGTTGCGCGGGCGCTGCTTCTCAAACCGCGGGTGATCCTGGCGGATGAACCGGTCTCAATGGTCGATGCTTCGCTACGGGCGACGATCCTCGAGAGCATCCTTCGCCTCAAACGCGAGCTCGGGATCTCGGTCCTGTACATAACGCATGACCTCACGACCGCGTATCAGGTCAGTGACCGGATGGTCGTGCTCTACAGGGGCTCCGTTGTAGAGGCGGGCGATGTTGGCGAGATCGTCCATGAGCCCAGGCATCCGTACACGCGCCTGCTGGTGAGTTCGATCCCGCGACCGGATCCGAAGCGCAAGTGGAGGAGCGATTTGCAGGGTGGGGTCCTTCGGGGATCTTTGTTGGCGGGATGCAAGTTCGCAGACAGGTGCCCGGTGGCGACGGAAATCTGCGAGGTGGGCCGTCCGCCTCTATTCAGGGCTTCGTCATCGAACGGCGTCG
>JACQUF010000440.1 GCA_016210435.1 Chloroflexota bacterium | reverse complement strand
TCTCAGCTCGCCTGAGGGGTAGTAGGCGCGCCAGGCGCCGGCGCCAGACGAGTCGCTTCTCGCTGCCGCGCTGCCCAGGTGGTCGACGTGGACGAACTGGGTCGATGTGCCGGTCTTGACCGCCACAAGTCGGTCTCCCAGCCAGTAGCTGACGGTCGTCGTCGCACCGGGGGAGACCTGGTAGTAGCGGTTCACGTAGTGGATCGTGCCCTCGCTCGCCGAAGTCTCCACGACGCGGACACCATCCCCGTCGTAGACGTACGACTCGGTCGTGGTAGACGTTTGCGTGTTGAAAACGCTCGCAAGCCAGTTCTCAGAATTCCATGTGAGCGTCTGGTTGGGCCTAGCAGTCGTGTTGCCGTTGGCGTCGTAGGTGTAGGCGTTGGGGTTCTGGTCGGTGCCCATGAGCAGGTGGACGCGGGTCGAGGTAGCGTTCTGGAAATTGCCGGGACCGGTCTTGAAGGTGATGTTGTCGTGGGCGTCGTAGGAGTAGGTCCGGGCATACGCCCCCGACGCGCCGGTGAGACGGTGAAGATCGTCGTAGGTGAAGTTGCTTGACTGGTCGGTCATCCACGCGTTCGGGTCGTGAAGGTGGGAAGGAGCCAAGTCTTCCGCTACTTGCGTTCAACTGCTGGGGCGCATAGACCGGTCGACGAGCCGGCGTAGTTATCGTCGCCACAGGTCGATTTGGCGCGGTCTCCGGCTTGAATTCAACGTTGATCAGAGATTCGTATCGTCCAATCGCGAGCCTTGAATTCGTCGTATGTGAGTCGTTGCTTGAAGAGGATTTCAGAGGTGGCCGATTCGCGGGCAACAAAGAAATTGTCGTAGGCTTCCCTAATCTGGTAGAAATCGCTCGCCCTGTGTCCGGACGGCATGTCGCAGAAGGGAATCGAGCATTGCTGCAGCGATGTCTCAACCTGCCCCACAGATAACTCGTCATACGATTCGAGCAACTCCCCGAATACAGCGGCTCTTGCTGTAAAGAACACAACGTCTACAGTAGTAATAGTGTCATTGATCACCGTGTAATGGATCTGCTCTGCTTCCCATCGACAAGCCAGCCCTAGCGCGAGCGAAAACAGAAACATCGCGCCTCCGAAAAGCAGCCTAAGCGAGCGGTGGTTCGATGAGATCACCGGTACCATCTCTCGATCGTCACAATTGTGACCTGGAATCCAACTCGCGGATCAACTGCGAGTTTCCCGGCAGCCCCTGCCCGATCTTCAAATGGATTGTTGTCGTATCCATACCGCCTGTGCGCTTTGACGTAGTCCTTGAACCAGAGGAACTCCCCGCAGATGCTCACTATCGACGAAGTGCACCAACCGCCCTGCTCTACGTGGTGGTAGATCTCGTGAGCAACGCTGCGTGCGTTTTCGACATGTTCGCGCTGCATGTTCACATGATCGCCGGGAGGTGCGAACGAATCCCCTCGGCCGAACGCACAGTGCGCGGCGCCACGACAGTCGTCTGTGACGTAGAACCGTACAGTGATCTCCTGTTCGGCGGTCGGAAATAACCGGTCGCCCGCAGCATCAATCACCGGGTTGTTGACGACATAGTAGTATTCGATCTCAAC
The DNA here is from genome assembly GCA_016210435.1 of Chloroflexota bacterium. Classification (GTDB taxonomy): domain Bacteria; phylum Chloroflexota; class Dehalococcoidia; order Lucifugimonadales; family Lucifugimonadaceae; genus VGZT01. The sequence continues at coordinate 464 of JACQUF010000440.1, read as the reverse complement.
ACGTCCACCTCCCGAAATGGGGATGCTGTCCTCCCACCTGGATGGGAACACAAAGAACCTGTCGGGGACATCGATGCTGCCAACGCCCGCGCCACAGTCAGGTACAGACCCATCGCCTTCATCGATCGCGATGCATCTGTTTCCAGACGGATCGATGTGTTTCAGCGGGTTGTTCATCACGTACGCGAAGCGGTTGTAGTTCCTGGGGTCGTAAGGGTCCGGCACCAGGCTATCCGGGGAGATGAAGCGGCCCAGGTCTGAGTCGTAATAGCGTGCGTTGTAGAAGTAGAGGCCGGTGGGGGTGTCGAGGCGCTGCCCGGTAAACGACCGGTCGCCGGCGATCGTGCCTGACGACGTTCGCAGTTCTCCTGACGGGTAGTAGGCGCGCCAGGCGCCCGTGCCAGACGAGTCGCTTCTCGCTGCCGCGCTGCCCAGGTGGTCGACGTGGACGAACTGGGTCGATG
>JACQUF010000043.1 GCA_016210435.1 Chloroflexota bacterium | reverse complement strand
GGCCATGGCCCGCGGCGGGTTCAGGAATCGCCCGACCTCGACGTAGGAAACCTCCGCAACGTAGATGTCGCCCCGTGAGTCCACGGCGACGCTGTGCGGCCAGAGGAACTGATTGGGCTCCTCTCCGGGCAGCGGCGCGCCGATCCGCGTCCGCAATGTCCCGTCCCGTCCATATATGGAAACGCGGTGGCCGAGATTGGGAACGCCAAGCTGAACGGGCGGCGGTCCCTGCTCGCCGATGTATACGTTCGTGTCACCGCCCCTGCCTGCAAATACCGCGGTGGCCTTGTGAACATGCCATTCCCTGACAAATTCGCCATCGATCGTGAATACCTGCACGCGGTGGTTTTCGCGGTCGCACACGATCACCTTGTCATCGCCAAGCACGGCGATGTTGTGCGGCAGGCTGAATTGCCCTGGCTCGGTCCCGGGCTCGCCCCATGAGTTTATGTGCTTGCCCCTGCGGTCGATCAGGTGGACGCGCGAGTTCCCGTAGCCATCCGATATGAATATGTCGCCATTGGCGGGCGATATGGCCACGTCGGTCGGCTTGTTGAACATCCGGCCGCTCTGGCGCGGCGCTGGGATGCCGGTGCCGATCGACATCAGCACCTTGCCCTTCTTGTCCGTCTTATAGACGAAATTACCGACATCATCGACGAGCCAGATGTTGTCCTGGTGATCGATCGTGATTGCATGTGGTCGCTTGAAGCGCGGGCCGCCCCACGCCTGGTACTTGTTTCCGTAGGGGTCGGTCATTTCGACAACGCCGCCGTACGGGTCCTCGTTGCCCCACATGTCGATGACGTTGCCCTTGGGGTCGAATACGAGGACCGGCATATTGCCGCGGTTGAACACGTAAACGTGGTCGTCCGAGTCGACCGCCACTGCGGTGGCTTCCTTGAGCCAGATGCCGTGCGGGATCCTGGCCCAGCCGGGGACCGGCTCGTACACGGTCTCGCGAGTCGCAGGCTTCAGTGAGGCTTGCTGGGTCACGGCAGTTCGTATTTCAGCCCGAGCTCTGCGCCGATCGACTTGTACCAATCAATGACCTCATGGTGATAGGGGATGCCGTCGCGCATCCGCTTCTCGTATTCCTCGGATTCCGGAAGGCCCGCGTACACCACCCGCTTGTGCCCGGGAGCGGGTGGCGTCGAAGCCAGGCCCGCCAGCCATCTGTCCATGTTCTCGTAGTACTGGTCCAGGTCCGTGAACGCAGAGATCTTGTATGCCGCGAAGTACTGGCCGCTGGTCGCCGGATTCAAGAAACCTCCGCCGGTACCCGACAGCATGTTGGACATGATGTCCACGATGCAGGCGAAGCCGTAACCCTTATGTGAGCCGTTCTCACGCGTCCCGCCGATCGGCAGCATGTAATATTCATCGGGCACCGGGACTTCCTGCATGATCGGCGAGCCGTCTTTCTGGGACACCCAGCCGGGCTCCATCATCGCTCCGACGCGCTTTGCCAGCAGGATCTTGTTCCCCGCGACCTGTGTTGTGGCGACGTCGAACACGAACGGCGGCATATTCCGTGCGGGGGCAGCCCAGGCGAGAGGGTTGGTGCCAAAGCGGGGCTCCGCGCCGAAAGTCGGGAGCATTGCGTAGCCCCCGCCGCCGGTCATGCACACTCCTACCATGTCGAGCTTGAGCGGCATCATGGCGTGGTAGGCCAGCATTCCGAGGTGGCGGCAGTTCTTCGCGACCACCATGCCAATCCCGTGTTTCTCGGCCTTCTCGATGGCGATCTCCATCGACTTCGGGGCCATGTGGAGGCCCAGACCGCGGTCGTGATCAAGCGACGCGGTGATGCTCGTTTCCTTGACGACCCGCATCCTGGGACGCGGGTTCATTGACCCTTCGTTGTAGGCCTTCACGTACGCGCGCATCATGTTGGAGACGCCGTGGGTTTCGACGCCCCGGAGATCGGAGAGCATCAGCACGTCAGTGGACAGGGCTGCGTCTTCCTTGGTCTGGCCCATCTTGAGGAAGATGGACTCGGTCGCCGCGCGCATCTTCTCCTGCCTGACGTACACGCGGTCCTTTTCAGATACCAGAAATCTCTCGAGCATTCGACAGGCATCCTTCCTGAAATACCGATATTGGTCGAAGCCGCGGCATCCTACCACGCCCTCTCTGCGTTAACCGTTGAGGCCGTAGGAGACGCCGCGGCCGGCGGAATTGTCCGGATGGGCTGCAGGTCACGCAGGTCAATAACAGGGGAGTCGTCAGCGCGCTGAGCGCGCGCTTTACCTCGCGGGAGCTCCCTCCCCGATTCGCAGCAGCGGGCGCGGCATCGTCATCTCTCTCGAATGTCCGCCGCTGAGGAAACTCAACGCGGCCTTTGATTTGACTTCGAGGATCCGTAGCGTGCTCATGAGCTTCAGGCGCCGGTATTCGGGAATCGTCTGCAGCTGGACGGCATCGAGCAGGCCGGCAACTTCGAGCACCGCGATCTCCAGCTTTGTCAGGTCCACTCCTGCTCGCGGGACCGGGTCTGGTCCCTTCTTTACTTTCGCCGCCGCCTTGGTCCCGCGGAGCACGTCCTCCAGGACCTCCTGGATCGGCTTGGTAGGCGCCTTCTTCGCATAACCGACCACTTTCTCGACGTAGACGGAACTCAGCCGCCCGGTCACGAACGGCTCCGCTATCTCGCGTTGCCGTTCGTGGTCGGATATGTCGGCGATGCTGCGTGCCTCTTTGAAGGTGAGCTGGCCCTTTTCCACTTTCTCGGCGAGGTCCGGGGCGAGGCTCCGCACCAGGCTTTCATAATGATGGATCGTGCCCGGGGTGATGCCGGTCCGCCGTGCCAGCTCCTGCTGGCTTACGCCGAAACGCTCACGATGGCGCAAAAAGGCCCTGCCCATCGACATTGGCGGAAGGTTCTCGTGGTGATAGCACTCGCTCAACTGGAGCTCGCTGATCTCCTGCTCGGTCAGGTGCTCCTGCAGGGTGACGTCAATTTCCATCTGGCCTGATGCCCGGGCGAGTTGCCATTGGCGTTCGCCGACAACGATCGTGAACCGGCCCGGCACGTCCTGCGCGGGCCGCACCACGAGCGGCTGGACTCCGATCGCAGCGCCATTCCTCTTGATGTCCTCGATCGACTTTTCGTCGAGCGGGCGGCCGAGCCGATCCGGATCCGGCAAGACACTTTCGATTGTGACGATCATCGTGGTGGCCCTCCCCTTCTGGCTGCGGCGTCGTCCTCGCCCGGCCTGGGTATCTGGTTCCCGCCGCAAGTTGAGCCACATTCTTTTCAATTCCGCAGGGCATAACCAAAAACTGTCCCGGACTGTCCACGGTCATTCCGTTCCGGGCTTGTGCGGGGAATTAGACTGGGATAGAGTGCCCTATCCGTATCCGATAGATGGCATTCGGCCATCGATACCCCGGATGGGGAAAGTTGCCCGAAAGAACTTCCGTAATTCCGCCTTATGTCCCGTACCGGACGTTCCGCAACTTCCTTGAGATCCTCTTGAAGGAGGGAATCCCGGCACGGATCGATCGCAGCGTCTGGGGAGAACGGGTATCGGGCTCGAACGGCATTCAGCTGATGACTGCGCTCAAGGTCCTCGGGCTTGTGAACCAGGAAGGCCGCCCCTCCGCGGACCTGGAGCGGTTGGTAAAGCTCGACGGCGACCCCAGGCGCAGGATCCTCAGATCGATCCTTGAGCGGCATTACGGGCCGGTGATGAACCTCGACCTGCCCCGCGCTACCAAATCACAGTTCCGGGATGTATTCAGGATGTTCGGCACGAACGAGGCCGTGCTCGCCAAGTGCGAGCGTTTCTTTGTGCAGGCCGCGCTGGATGCCGGGATCGAACTGTCGCCGTACGTACTTGACCGGCGCCGCGGCGCCAGACGGCAGGCCGCACCCAGGCCGAAAGCGACCGCCCAGGCCGCGGCGTCAGTGCATGGAAGGCCCTCGCCGGGGCTAGCCGACCATCAGCGGTCGATCGCCTCGATGTTCCTCGACAAGTATCCTCAGTTCGATCCCGGATGGGCGCCCGCGGTCCAGGAGAAGTGGTTCGAGGGCATCACAAGGCTGTACGAGGATATGCGCGGCCTGGAGGTGCGGGGGCAGGCCCTCTCCGTTATCTGAGCAGCACCCGCCAGACTCCGGCCTGGGCCTGCGCGATGTAGTCGTCCGGGTTTCCTGATGTGTCTATCGAGATATGGCCGTCTGCCTCATAAGGGCTGACCTGCTCACGCTGAGAGAGTTGCCACCCGAGGAGTTCCGGGCCGGCATCGGATTCTGAAGTTCTGGACGCGTACCTTCGTTCAAGCCGTTCACGCGCAACCTTCTCCGGACACCGGCACTCAAGGATCAGGAACTGCACCCCATGTTCCCGGGCGATTTCGCCCGCGCGCTTGCGGTGATCCCTCTTCAGGAACGAGGCGTCGAGTATCACCGATCGCCCGTCTGAAAGCTCTGCTTCCGCCAGGCTGTGCAGCGCCCCGTAGGTCCGCGCATGCATCCCCGGCGAGTACAGCCGCTCGCGTATAGCGGCGTTGCTTAGCTTTTGAGGGTCGAGACCGAACAGCGTCTTGCGCACCACGTCGGACGAGATGTGCGCGGTGTTCCACCGGCGTGCCAGCTCGCGGGCGACCGATGACTTACCTGTGCCTACGACCCCGGTCATGACATAGAGGGCCCGCGGCCGTTGCGACACCACGATCGAGGCCGCCAGACTTGCGTAGCTGGCAGCCAGGTTAGCCTCGGGGCGTTCTGCCAGGCGGTCCGGCCGCCCGCCCAGTTCCTCGAGCAGGAGGAGATTGACCTTGCATCGGACCATCGCACGGTAGGTCTCGTAGAAGGGCAGCATGTCCGCAACACGGCCTTCCCTGAGTACGGCGGTGTATGCGTCGACGAGGGCTCTGGCAAGCTCAGGCCGGTCGAGGAACCTGAGGTCCATGGAAAGAAACGCAAGGTCAGAAGCGACGTCAATGAACCGGAACAGGTCGCTGAATTCGATGCGATCGATCACCCGGATCGACCGTGCGGCGTCCCGAGCGTTTTCCGGGGGCTCGAGGAAGATGTTCGCCGTGTGAAGATCGCCGTGGCAGTCCCGGACCCAGCCCTCGGACTTGCGGACCGGGAATCGATCGGCGCGTGCGGCCAGAAAGGCGCGGGAGTACGCGGAGATCTCAGCCAGGCGATCGCTCAGGCCGAGCTTCTTGCTCCAGCGGCCCGCGACGGTCAGGTTATCGAGAACCTGCCGCCGGATCGTTTCGAGCTCCCCGCACGAGGTTGCGGGCTCCGCGGCCGCAGCCGAACCGTGAAACCTCGCGAGGAACCTGGCAATCGCTTCGATTTCGGCAAGCCCGGCCTTTCCGGCCTGAATCAGGCTCTTGAGCGATGATTCATCCGGGAGCTCGCGCATCTTGAGCGCGTACTCTTCGATCTCGCCGGGTCCGTCAATAGAGAAGCGTCCTGACGGATCTCGTCTGACCTCAACGACTCCCAGGTACACCTCGGGCGAGAGTCGCCGATTCAGATCGAGCTCCCGGAACGTGAAATGCCTGCGCTTTTCCAGAGTAGTGAAGTCGAGAAACCCGACGTCGACCGGCTTCTTCAGCTTGTAAACGAAGTCACCGGTGAGGAAGAGGTCAGAGACGTGGGTTTCGATTACACGGACCGGCTCGCGGACCGGGTGCGGATAGGCGTCCTGCCTGCGCAGGGCCGCGAGGAGCGCGCTGCGCCGCCCGGGGTCCCGATCGGGCGATGACGTTGCCATCGGCCCTAGCGTAGCAACACGGCCGGCGCACCTGGCGGTATGCTCGTAGGTAACCGCCCATTCGCCTCGTCGCAAATGCCACCTTGCACCGGAGGTATGCCATGAACCTGAAGGCGTCGCCCGGCAGGCCAGCGATCTCGCTCGATTCCCTCCCCCCGTTCAAGAACACGCCCCCGACCGACTTCGCGGTCGAAAAAAACCGTGAGGCCTTCGCAAAGGCGATCGAACTCGTGCGCGGCCAGCTGGGCAGGGAATACCCGTTGATCATTGGTGGAGACGAGATGCGGGCAGCTTCGTCGTTCGAGTCCCGGAATCCTGCGAAGCCGTCAGAGGTCATCGGGAAGTTCCAGGCTGCGTCTGCGATAGAAGCGGAGATCGCAGTCGAACAGGCAAGCAAGGCATTCGCCTTGTGGAGTGAGAAATCTGCCGCCGAGCGCGCCGCATGCCTCATCGAGGCCGCGCGGCTCATGCGCGAGCGGAGGCACATGTTTTCGGCCTGGATGGTGCTCGAAGTCGGCAAGACCTGGACCGAGGCGGATGCGGATACAGCCGAAGCAGTTGATTTCCTCGAATTCTATGCTCGCGAGATGCTCCGGCTGGACGGGCCTCAATCGGTTGAACAGCTCGTCGGAGAACGCAGCGCGCTTTTGTACCTGCCACTGGGTGTTGGAGCGGTAATCCCACCCTGGAACTTTCCGTTGGCTATCACAACCGGCATGGCATCGGCCGCCATCGTGGCTGGCAACACGGTCGTCCTGAAGCCGTCCAGCGACGCCCCGGCCATCGCGCTGCAGTTCTTCAGGCTGATGGAGGAAGCGGGACTCCCCCCGGGGGTTCTCAATCTCCTTACAGGCAGCGGTTCGCAAGCGGGCGATGCTTTGGTGACGAACCCCCGGGTGCGATTCGTCGCCTTTACCGGCTCGCGGGCCGTCGGAGTCGACATCTACCGCAAGGCCGCGGAGGTGCGCGGCGG
>JACQUF010000431.1 GCA_016210435.1 Chloroflexota bacterium | reverse complement strand
GTCCCTGACGAAGAGAGCGTGTACGTCTGATGCGGTCAAATTACCGCCTCACCGGCTGTCCCACCCGAGGATGGGCTCACGGGGGTCAGGTTTGGGAATCGCGCCGTGCCTATCGGCAGGGTTTCTCGCGGCAGCTTATCCGCCGGCAGGCGTGACTGGCGTGCACCAGTGGAGGTACTTGGGATTCCTTCCGGTCACGACTTTGGCGTAGATGTCCTGGATTTGCCGTGTGACCGGACCGATGCCGCCTCCCCCCACCTTCCGGTTGTCCAGCTCACCGACCGCGGTCACGTGGGCGGCGGTACCGGTAAGAAAGATCTCGTCCGAGAGGTAGAGCTCGCTCCGGTTGATGCGACGCTCAACCACGTTCATACCGAGTTCTTTCCGGCAGAGCGTCATGACCGAGTCACGCGTGATCCCGAGTAGCGCGTTATCTGTCTCCGTCGGCGTGGAAATGCGGTTGCCCTGAATAACGAAGATATTCTCTCCACTGCCCTCGGACACATGGCCGTCGTAGTTGAGAAGGATGGCTTCATCGAATCCAGCCATGATTGCTTCCGTCTTGGCGAGGATGCTCGTTGTGTAGAGGCCCGTTAGCTTGACGCCCGTGGGCATCATGGAGTCGTCGGGCCTTCGCCAGGAAGATGTCTGGCAGCGGATCGCACGGTCGTTATCGATGTATGACCCAAACGGCACGATCATCAAGGCAAAATCGCTCGCCAGTTCATGGAGCCTGAGGTTCGCGACCCGCTCAGCGCTCTTGAATGCGAGCGGCCGGATGTATACGTCCTGCCTGTACCCGCAGCGCTCCAGAAGATCAGTTGTTATGCGGCAAAGATCGTCTGCGCCGTAGCTGAGCTCGATCTTCAAAATCCGGCCGCCGCGCAGGAGGCGCTCGTAATGCTCGCGCAGGCGGAAAACGAAGGTCTTGCCCTGCTCTTCGTTCCAGTTGCCGCGGATTCCTTCGAAAGCAGCCGTCCCGTAATGAAGGGCATGGGTCATGATGTTGACTTTGGCGTCCTCGAGACGGACCACTTTTCCGCCAAGAAACGCCCACGCCTGACCTGGCATTCGCAATCCCTTAATGAGTTGCCTGCGGAACGCGACCTACGGAACCGTACGCGACCGGCGTAACCGGGACATTATAAAGGCGGCCTTCTCGTATCCCGGAGTGCCTGCCGCCAGCACGCGGCTGGTCAAGCTCCTCCCCATCGTCATGCATATGTGGATGTTCCACGTCAGGCACGGATGATAGCTTGGCGGCCGAGGTCTTTGGCCGATGCCCAGTTCGCCCCTTCCGCACGGCGGGCCCGATACGCGAGTTTCAGACATACCAAACTGGTGGCGGATCACATCCGTCGTCCTGGCCGGGCTGGGTATCTGCGCGGTCGTGGCCGGCGCGGGCTACTGGGCCGGGCGGAGAACCCGGCCTGCCGCAATCGAAATCCGCGTCTCCACGCCGACTATCGCCGCGCCCATGGCCGCCTACATCGGCGGGGCGGTGACCTCCCCCGGGGTGTACACGCTGCCGCCGGGCGCGCGAGTCAACGACCTGGTGGAAGCGGCCGGCGGGTTCCTGCTGGAAGCCGACGCCAGCGCTGTCAACCTGGCGGCGAAGCTATCCGACGGTCAGCGGGTAATCGTTCCGACCCCAAGGCGGGCCGAAACCGGGGCGACTGGCAGATCCCTGGATCTCGACGGCGGGAGCGACCGGAACGCGAGGCCCTTGAACCTGAACACCGCGAATCTCGCCGATCTTGCGTCGCTCCCGCGCATCGGACCGGTGACCGCTGCCGCGATCGTTGAGTGGAGGGAACTCAACGGCGGGTTCAGAAGCGTCGACGATCTGCTGAACGTGCGTGGGATCGGGCAGATCACGTTGGACGCGGTCCGGTCGCTGGTGACGGTGGAATGACCCTCGCGGTCCTGGCCCTCGCGTTCCTGGCGGGCGTCGCGATCAGCGCATATCTTCTGCCAGCCGGCGGCTTGCCGGACGCGCTCATTCTTGCTTTGGGCGGCATCGCTGTCGTCCTGGGTCTGATGGCATTCCCCTGGCGGCGACTCCTGGTCGCGGTCGCCGCAGCAGCCCTGCTGTGTGCAGGTTTCCTCCGCGGCACGGATGTGCCGGACCCGCAAGAGCCGCCGCCCGCCGCGTTTGAGCTGAATACCGCTGTCGTATTCGAAGGTGACCTCGCCGCGGCGCCTCAGCCCTACGGCGATGCCCGATTGCTCGCGATTCGCGTCGACAGCGTATTCGTCGAAGAGGAACAGAGGAGTTCCAGCTTCAGGGTGACGGTCCTGGCCAGCGAACTCTCGGGCGCGGCCATGGCGGGCCGCTCACCTTTCGACTTCCGGCCGGGAGACCGGTACCGGGTATCGGGCAAGGTCGCGCCGGCGGCATCAATTCTCGGCGCCCGTCCTGACGCGGCTGCAGTAGTCCGCGCCGGCACCGTGTCGCTCATCGACGAGGGACGCGCAGGTGTTTTGAGGCGCGGCCTGGAGACGACGCGGTCCGCAGTCGGCCGTGCTATCGAGCGCTCAGCGCCTGAACCCGCCGCAGGTTTGATGCGGGCGATGATCACCGGGGAGCGCGGTGGCATGGATACCGGGTTGCGCGATGCGTTCCGGCGGTCTGGCACAACACACGTGCTCGCGATATCAGGAATGAACATCGGGATCGTAGCCGTCGCGGCCCTTGCGTTCGCCGCGTGGGCGCTGGGCCGCTCGCGGCAGCTGTATCTGATATTGCCGGCGATCGCGGTCTGGGGCTATGCCGGTCTCGCCGGGTTCCTTCCTCCCGTAACACGCGCTGCGATCATGGCCACCGTATATCTGATCGGAAAGGCACTGGGACGGCAGCACAGCATTTCTCCTTCCCTCGCCCTTGCCGCGGCCGTCATGGTAGCCATCGATCCCGAGGCCCTGGGCGACGTCTCATTCCAGCTCAGTTTTCTGGCGCTGCTGGGAATTGCCTTGATTTCGCCACGGCTCGAGGAAGTCGCTGAATCGTGGGTGCTCGGTCCCGACCGCGAACCGCCAACATGGGCCGAGTCGATCGCGCTTGGCGTTCTCAAGGGAGTTGCGCTTTCGCTGGCGGCGGTGGCATTAACCGCCCCGGTGATAGTCCTCCGCTTCGACGCGATTTCGATCTGGGGCACGCCGGCCACCCTGCTTCAGTTGCCGGTGCTTTCGGTCCTCATCGTCTTCAGCATGGCGGCGGGATTTGCCGGCTGGCTCTGGGGTCTGCTGGGACAGGTGCTCGCCATCCCCGCCTGGCTGGCCAGCGAGTATTTGATCGGAGTCGCACGGTATTTCGGGTCGCTTCCGGGCGGATCGCTCCAACCGAGCTTCTGGTCGCTGTTGCTCGCCGTTGCTTACTATGGCGTCCTTGCAGCAGTGCTGTTTGCCGGGAGATTTCGGGGCGCGATCGCCGGCTGGCCGCGACTCCATATGAAATCGGCCCAGGCAAGCTATTCGCAATTTCGGCTGATGCTATCGCGCGCGGTATCGTCTCGACTGCTGGTCGTGTGCGTCCTCCTGCTCGGGGCGCTCGTATGGGTCGCCGCGCTCTCGCTGCCCGACGGCAGGTTGCGGGTAACTTACTTCGAGACCTCCGGAGGGGACTCGATCCTGATACGCACTCCCGGCGGGCGGCAGGTGCTCATCGACGGGGGTGATTCTACGTTCGGCGCGGTACGGTCGCTGGGCAGCCGCATGCCGTTCTGGGACAGGTCACTGGATCTCGTCGTCCTCTCACATCCTCACGCGGACCATGCGCGCGGCCTGCTGGCCGTGATCGACCGCTACAAAGTCGACGCGATTCTTGACTCACCGTCGGCGCACGACAGCGCGGTCTATCACGAGTGGCTGGCCCGATCGAAGGACGAACGCGCCAGGCGGCTCGCGGCAATTCCGGGCACGGTTATCACACTCGATCACGGTGTCCGGCTCGAAGTCCTCGCTCCCCCTACCGGCATCGAAGCGGAAGACCCAAACGACCGCTCCGTCGTCCTGCGCCTCGCCTACGGAGACCGTGCGTTTCTGTTCACCGGCGACATATCTATCCTTGCCGAGCGCTGGCTGCTGGAATCCAACGCCGATTTGCGTGCCGATGTCCTGAAAGTCGCCCACCAGGGCAGTCGCACGTCGTCGTCGGACAGCTTTCTAAGGGCAGTATCACCTGCGATAGCCGTCGTGCCAGCGAGTATCGGAAACAAATACGGTCATCCACACGCCGAGGCCATGGAGCGGATCGGGCGGGTCGTGGCGCCCGGCAATATCTTCGTCACGATGCGTCGCGGCACTGTAGACGTCGAGACGGACGGCAAAACCCTGACGATCCGTTCGGCGCGGTAGGTGCGGCGCGTTGGGCGGCTGGACGTTTCCCTGGCCAAGCAGATCCCTCGGCCGCCTGAGGCGGACTCGGGATGACAACCGGCATCATGTAGCAGCATGCCCGGCCGCCCCGACGAGCCCGAGGTCTTCGTAGATGGCAGTCGCGACCGCCCGCTGCCGTGCCTGATGGTCGGCCTCGCTGCACATGCCGTTGAAATTCAAAGCCACGACCAGCCCGAATTCGGGGTCTGCGAACGCGGTCGAGGACTGGGCGCCGCTGTGTCCGAACGTACGACTCGACGCGTGGTCGCCGTATCCATATGGCACGGTGTCCGCCCCGTACTGCTTCGAATCGATGATGAATCCCAGCCCGTAGTCGATGACGTGCTTGAATGAGTGGTCGAACATGCCAGTGCGGTGCCGGGCCGTTATCGCCGCTACGGTCGTCGGCTTCAGCACGCGTCTGCCGTCGAGCTGGCCTGCGTTGAGCAACATTTCGTAGAGCCGGCCGAACTGGTACGCGGGCCCACGCCCGTTAGACCCTGGCCGGACTGCAGCCACGAATTCCGGCGCGCGGTAGGTCTCGCTCGGGACGGGCGTCGACTGCGACGTGTCGTACATGACCTCAAGCAATTCGCCATACTCGGCCTGTTTCTCCAGCGGGATTCCCATCCACCAGTCGAACATGCCCAGCGGTTCGGATATCTCTTCTCGCACGTAGCGCTCAAACGACCTGCCGTCGATCCTGCGTACGAG
>JACQUF010000430.1 GCA_016210435.1 Chloroflexota bacterium | reverse complement strand
GAAGGTCATCGTCGTCGGGGTTGGAGCGGCAGGAATGTCCTGCTCCAAAATCCTGATGAAGTTCGGAGTCAAGAACATCATCGGGTTCGATCGCCAGGGCGCCCTGACCCGGGATCGCGGCTACGGCGACAACGTTGCGAAGAAATGGTTCGCAGAACACACGAATCCCAGGAACGTGAAGGGGACCCTTCACGATGCGCTGAAAGGCGCCGACGTCTTCCTCGGGTTGTCAGGCCCGGGCCTTGTCACCAAGAGCGATATGGCCCAGATGGGAACCGACGCGATCGTGTTCGCGCTCGCCAACCCCGTGCCCGAGATATATCCGGAGGAAGTCTCCAGCAACGTCCGGATCATGGCCACCGGCCGCTCCGACTATCCGAACCAGATCAACAACGCGCTTTGCTTTCCCGGGCTGTTCCGGGGTGTCCTGGATGTCCGGGCCAGAGTGATCAACGACGACATGAAACAGGCGGCCGCACACGCGATCGCTGAGACGATTCCCGAATCGCAGATCAGCGAAGACTTCATCGTCCCCAGCGTGTTCGACCGGTCAGTCCCCCGCCGCATCGCCCGCGAAGTGGCGAAGGCCGCGCAAGAGACCGAAGTCGCCAGGCGCTCGCGCCGCCGAGACGCCCAGGCGTACTCCCCGTTCGCCCGCTAGCCCGGCGACAGTGCGCAGAGATGAATCGGGCGCCGGACGTTGTCGTCGTCGGCGCGGGCATTGTCGGGTCCGCCGCGGCGTACTATCTGGCCGGCGAGGGCGCCAGCGTCACCGTCATCGAGAAGGATGCGGTGGGCAGCCACGCGTCTGGCTTTGCCTACGGCGGACTGATCCCGATCATCAATCCCGCACGTAGCGGGGCGATGGTCACGCTGTCCGGCCTCAGTGTCGAGTTGCATCGCGAGTTGGCGAAGGCACTCCCGGACGAGACAGGCATTGAGACCGAGTTCCGGTCCAAACCTAGCCTCATGCTGGCGACGCGGCTGGGTGAGGTCGCAGGCATCCGCTCCACGTACGAGTGGCTGCGGGAAAACCACCGCGGCGACGTGCGGTGGCTGGAAGGTCACTCTGAACTGAGCTCGGTCGAGCCGCGTGTGAGCGAATCCGTCATCGCGGCGCTCTACGCCGACATCTCCTCAGAAGTCGAGCCGTACAAGCTGACGCTGGCCCTGGCCCAGGGCGCGGAAATTCGCGGGGCGACAGTCCGCCACGGCTCGGTCAATGGACTCGAATTCCAGAACGGTCGGCTGCACGCCGTAAAGATCGGGCAGGAGACGTTGGTGGCGGGAACGGTAGTCATCTCCGCGGGCCCATGGACCCGGGACGTCGCCGGATGGCTGGGGATCAGCCTGCCCGTGGAGCCGCTCAAGGGGCAGATCCTGCGACTCAGGGCGCCCGGCCCGCCGCTCGAAACAGGGGTCTGGTGGGACGGCGACTACGCGACGTCGAAGCCGGACGGCCTCGTATGGGCGGGCACGACCGAGGAGCGCGTCGGTTTCGACGACACCCCAACGGTCCAGGCGCGCGACAAGATCATGGAGTCCGCCGTGAGCGTTCTCCCGTACCTGTCGGAGGCGCAACTGATCCGTCAAACAGCATGTCTGAGGCCGATCGCGGCGGATGGCATTCCAATCCTTGGCGCAGTTTCAGGCAAACAAGGCGTCGTCATTGCAACCGGCGCCGGGCGGAACGGCATCCTGCTTGGGCCCGCCATGGGCCGGGTGGCTGCCGATCTGGCGCTCGGGAAAAGGCCCTCATGTGATGTCCGCGGCCTCGAGCCGGGACGTTTCAAGAGTGAGAAATGAAAGTGAAGGCAAAGAAGAAAACTCAAGCCGTAACTGCCCGCCAGCTACTCCTTCTGGCAACGCAACATGTATTTGAGCGCGTTTCTATCGACGGTCTGGGCGACCTCGCGATGACGGTGCTTGCCAGGCACGCACCAAAGCTGAAGCTGCCAGCGCTCCGCGTTTCGTCCCGGATGACCAGGACATTCGGCTCCTACACTCCGACGACGAGACAGGTGTCTTTGAGCAGCCGGCTGCTGGCGTTCGCGAGGCCGAGTGAAAAGCGCGAGATCCTGCTTCACGAGCTCGCCCATGCGATAACCCACCACAGGTTTCCGAAAGCCAGCGCGCACGGCGCGGAATTCCGTGCAATATGCCGTGAGATCGGGGCTGACGGACGCCGGTTCGTCAGCCTCCCTGTGCGCGAATGGGCGGGGAAGGGGCGGTGGGCGGCTGTCTGCGACCACTGCGGATCACTGGTGACGCGACAACGCGCGGTAAGCGTCATGCGATGCGGTTGTGGGAACCGTATCGCGCCCCGGCGGCTGGCCTTCATCGTGCCCCGGCCTGATGGTGTGCATACGCTTATCACGACGCGCACGCTGAGGTAGGCCGGTCCGTTTCGTGTTATCCTCGCTGAGACAACTGAATGCACGCCCGATATCGGGATGCGGGTGGCCTTTAAATCCAGTCCAGAGAGGCTGGCAAGGACTACCGAAGCGATAGCACGCGACGACGGGAAGCCGTGTGCCACCAGCGACGAACCCTTGCCACGCCGGCAGGGGTTTTTTGTTGGCCGAAATCGAGATCATGACCGCCGACCAGGTACGGCGCGCGCTGAACCGGATCGCACACGAGATCCTCGAGCGCAACACCGGCGCCGACAAGATCGCTTTGGTCGGCATTCAGACCAGGGGAGTCCACCTCGCGCGGCGTATTGCCGAAGCTCTCAAAAGCTTCGAGGACCGCGCGGTCGACGTCGGCACCCTCGACCCGCGTCTCTACCGGGACGATCTCGATCAGGCCGCGCGGCAGCCCGTGAAGCCAACCGAAATCAAGTTCGATATCAACGGGTGCCCGGTCGTGCTCGTAGATGACGTGCTTTATACGGGGCGAACCATCCGTGCAGCGCTGGACGCCCTTAACGATTTCGGGCGGCCATCGTCGATCCAGCTTGCGGTCGTAATCGACCGAGGTCACCGCGAGTTGCCGATCCGGCCCGACTACGTAGGAAAGAACGTCCCTACATCCCGCGACGAGCGCATCCGCGTCCGCCTGAGGGAGGTGGACGGAGATGACGGGGTGGTGCTGATGAAGGCGGGGGAGGACTGATGGCGCACGCGACGAAATCCGGGTACGCGTCAAAAGCAGCCGCTCGCGGGATTCAGCAGGCCGGTCTCTGGGCCGGTCCGAGGCGGCACGTACTGGACCTCGACGACTTCACACGCGCGGAGATCGATGAGGTCCTGCTGAATGCCGACGGGATGAAGGAAGTTCTCGGCCGGGGAGTCCGGAAGACGCCGGCGCTGAGGGGAAAGAGCGTCGTCACTGTCTTCTACGAGGCGAGCACGCGCACACGGGTGTCTTTCGAACAGGCGGGGAAGATCCTCGGCGCCGACGTGATCAACGTCACGGCAGACGCCAGCAGCGTGAAGAAGGGGGAGTCACTGCTCAATACCGTCCGGACGCTCGAAGCGATGCAGATCGACGCGCTGGTCATACGGCATCCGCATTCGGGCGCGCCGTACTTCGTAGCCGCGCACCTGGACACGTCTGTCATCAACGCGGGCGACGGCACGCACGCGCACCCCACGCAGGCCCTTCTCGATATCTACACGATCGAACGGATGCGAGGGAAGCTCTCCGGAAAGAAGATAGCTATCATTGGCGATATCCTTTACAGCCGCGTCGCCAGGTCGAACATGATCGGCATGCGCAAGATGGGCGCGGACGTGGTCGTCAGCGGGCCGCCCACCCTCCTGCCGCCCGGGTTCAAGCCGGGAACTGTTGTCCCCGAAGGCCAGCCGTTTGAAGGCATCCGGGTCGCCGCGCGGGTCGAGGAAGCGATCGAAGGCGCGGACGTAGTCATGGTCTTGCGCATTCAGCGGGAACGGCAGGATGCCGGGCACCTGCCAAGCCTCCGTGAGTACTCCCGCGAATACGGGGTGAACGTGGCCCGAGTGAAGCTCGCGAAGCCGGACGCGCTGCTCATGCACCCCGGACCCATGAACGAAGGCGTGGAAATCAGCTCGGAGGTCGCCCACGGTCCGCAGTCCGTCATCGAAGACCAGGTGACCAATGGCGTCGCCGTTCGGATGGCCGTGCTTTACATGCTGTGTGCGAGGGCGCGCAATGGCGGATCGTAAGAACCGGATG
>JACQUF010000464.1 GCA_016210435.1 Chloroflexota bacterium | reverse complement strand
TGCTCGAGACCCGGCTCCAATGCGGGTACCGCGGCGCGCCGCCGCAGAGCGTCCGCGTCTGGCGCCAGGTAGAAGACGACGTGATGCAGCTGATATCACGTCCGGACTACATGGTCGGGAGCGATGCAATACCGCTCGGCAGCCTGTGTCACCCGCGCGCGTTCGGGACGTTCCCGCGTGTCGTAGGCAGGTTGCGCAGGCGCTTCGGATACAAGCTAGAGCAGGTAGTGCAGCGAGTCACGCAGAACCCCGCGGAACGATTCCGCCTAAAAGGGCGCGGCGTCATCAAAAAAGGCAACGCCGCGGACCTTGTGGTATTCGATGCGGACCGGATCTGCGACCTCTCCAGCTTCGAAGACCCACGTGCGCATCCCGCAGGGATCCCATTCGTGATCGTGAACGGAAAAGTCGCCGTCGATCACGAACGCTGTACGGGCGTCCTGGCGGGAGAGGCACTTTGACCCCGGGATCTGCGAACCCGGCGAATTAACCGGCGCTGGGTGACGTTCATGTGCAGCTACCCGAACCAGATCCCGCTTCCGGCGGTCGCGGTGGACCGCATCAGCGCGTCGGTTCGTCCATTCCGATTCGACCGCATTTATGGAGGCTGGTGGGACAGCGTTGTGACGCGCGATGCCAGGGACGCGGTCGAAAGGTCCGGCGAACGCTACAAGCGCTGGATAAGCGGCATCGTCACGCCCTGAAAAAACGAACCGGCCCTCCTTAGGCGGGCCGGTTCAGGTCAAATCGCCTGAGCGAAGCTACTTCTTCTTGGCGGCTGTCTTCTTAGCCGGGGCTTTCTTCGCTGGGGCGGCCTTCTTGGCCGGTGCCTTCTTGGCTGCTGCTTTCGGCATGTGGCGACTCCTTCTTGCCATCCAACCTGCGTTTCATAGCGGGTCCCGGCTCGTCGACGTCGCCGTTTTCTTTGCCTCGCCCGGAGGGTCCGATTACCCCCGGGGGTCTGCTCCGCCCAGCAGGTTGGCCCTGCGCCTCGCCTACACGAGGTCTTGGCCCGCAAATATAGGGTTTCCCAATCAGCTAACAAAGATAGTTTCGGATCAACTTTCGTGTCAAATGGCGCGTCCTACGACGACATCAATCACGAGCGATAGGGAAATGGTCAACAGTCGTCTCTCACCATGTCTGCAATCGCGACGTGCGGCGCTTTCCGGTGACGGGCGGGCATGGCCGGCTGAATGGTGCCGATTCACAGGGGGATAGCGAATAGAATGCCCGCAACGGCTAGCGCGATCTGACAGGAGCGTCTCAATGAAGATAACGGGGGTCAAAACGTTCCTGATGCACGTCGGCAATCCCCCACCCGACGCAATCGCAACCGCCACTACGACCCAGCGCGGCCACACATGGTCGGCAAGAAACTGGTTGTTCGTGAAGGTCTACACCGACGACGGCATCACCGGTCTCGGCGAGTGCAGCGGCTGGCCGCGCGTGATCGAAACTGCGGTGCAGGACCTGGCCCCACTGGTGCTTGGTGAGGACCCGTTCGACATAGAGCGCCTGTGGCAGAAGATGCTCATCGCGACGATGGGTCATGGCATGACCGGCATCGTCGGCTCAGGCGCAATGAACGGGATCGACATGGCCCTGTGGGACATCAAGGGCAAGGCGCTCAAGACGCCGGTCTACAACCTGCTTGGCGGCAAGGTGCGCGATCACATCCGGATCTACGGCCACGCGGGCACGCCGGAGCGTGCCCTGAGCCTGAAAGAGCGCGGCATCACCGGTGTGAAAACAGGCGGTGTAGTGAACACCGTCGAAAAGGTCGATGCGATCCGCAAGGCAGTCGGCGACGAGATGGACATCATGGTCGATGCCCACGGCCCGCCATGGTTCACGACCAAAGATGCAATCCTCGTGGGACGCGCGCTCGAGCCGTACAGCCTTCTGTTCTACGAGGACCCGGTAGCGCCGGAGAACGTTGACGCGATCGCCCGGGTGCAGGACGCGGTGAACATTCCGATCGCTGCAGGGGAACGCCATTCGAATATCTGGGGCGCCCGGCAGCTCATCGAACGTGAGCTCGTAGACGTCCTTCAGCCGGACACGGGACGCGTGGGCGGCATCACGCAACTGAAGAAGCTTGCCGCGATGGCTGAGTCCCACTACATCATGATTGCGCCGCATTCGGGGTCGCTCGGTCCCGTCGCGGAGTTTGCTGCGCTCCATGTTCTGGCGGCCATACCGAACGGCCTGATCCTCGAGCGCGTTGAGGACGACGTACCGATCCGCTACAAGGTGGCGCATCCGGTGCTGAAACAGGAGAAAGGTTTCCTGAAGGTGCCCGACGGGCCGGGCCTCGGAGTAGAGATCGACGAGGAGGTTGTTCGGGCGAACCCGAGCCGCGGGAACGTGTCAGTGCCTGGTGATCCCGCAGATGGGGCCTACGAGCCGGGGACGTGGGACGAGCACGTGTACATCCAGCAGCGCTACCGGCGAGGGACGTCGCTCAAGCGCTTCAAGTAGGGGGCAGGCACGCGCTCGCGCACGGATATCGTCGGAGATAGTGACGCAGATCGTTGGGGCCGGCTGCCTCACCGGCAGCAGAAATAACGCTCGTGGCCGCAGCACGCCGTCGAGCTACGGTTCCTGGCGGTGGGCGGTCCGCCACAGCCCGATGGCAAGGGGCAACACCATCGCTCCGATCACCGCGCCTGTGACCGCGCCGTAGATCTCATTCGTTGTCTTCACGCGGACTGCGTCTACATTGCTGAACAGAAGGTCCGCGAGGAACAGCTGTCCGAACCACGCGAAGGCGACCGCCAGCGCGATCGCGATCGGCAGCTCATAGGGACCCGCATTATGGCTGCTGCCAACGCGGATTCCGAAAAACCAGCCGGCAAGTCCGGCCCCGATTCCCACTCCGACAACAAGGTTTGCCGTCACAACGGCGATATTGTTAGGTATCAGCGGGACGATGGTGATATTGCCGGTGAACCAGAGAATCAGCCCGGACAGGAACGCGAGGGACGTTCCCAGCAGGAGCCGCAGAATGAGAACGAAGACGCGGTAATCCATTGTTCTTTCTATTGCGATGAATCGGGCCGACGATGATGCCACTCTCGATTATCTCGTTGAAATCATCCAGCGCAATCCCGGCAGCTAGCGGGATTCCGTCCGGGCGGCTACGGACGCGGGATTCAATCCTGAACCTGAATCGCAGGCCATCGCTAGAATACGTGGATACGGGCGAGCATGTGCGAAGCAATATTCTCAATACGCAGGAGTGACGAGTGACGGTCGTTAAGCGCCGCCGTAATGCCGGAAGCAAGCCCGAGGCCGGCGCCCGCCCGCAGGGCCGTGCAAGCCCGCGCGCCGACCGCTATATACCTGCGGCGATTGAGCCCAAGTGGCAGGAGCGATGGGAGCGCGATGGAATCTACCGCACCCCTGACAACGTTCCGGGCAAGGAAAACTGGTTCGCTCTGACGATGTTCCCGTACCCGTCGGGCGATGTTCACGTCGGTCACTGGTACGCGTTTGCACCGGCCGACGCCCACGCGCGATTCCGCCGCATGCAGGGATACAACGTCCTCCATCCGCAGGGCTTCGACGCGTTCGGACTGCCCGCCGAGAATGCTGCTATCTCCCGCAATATCAACCCGCGTGAGTGGACGTACACGAACATCGAGAATATGCGGCGCCAGTTCCGCATGATGGGAAACTCGTACGACTGGTCGCGCGAAATCGTGACCTGCAATCCCGACTTCTACAGGTGGAACCAGTACTTTTTCCTCAAGTTTTACGAGGCGGGGCTGGCCTATCGGGCCCGCTCCATGGCCAACTGGTGCCCGAGCTGCCAGACGACCCTGGCCAACGAACAGGTCAAAGAAGGCGCGTGCGAACGCTGTTCGACCCCGGTAACGAAGCGCGAGATGGACCAGTGGTTCTTCCGCATCACGAAATACGCGGACGAACTCCTGGACACTTCCAAGCTCGACTGGCCGGAAAAGATCAAGTTGATGCAGAGGAACTGGATCGGGCGCTCAGAGGGCGTGACGATCGAGTTCGACATCTCTGAATACGGGCTCGCCGAGCAGAAAATCGCAACGTTTACGACCAGGATCGACACGGTGTTTGGCGTGACGTTCCTGGCTCTGGCTCCAGAGCATCCGCTGGTGCCGCTCCTGACAAGGCCCGCCCAAAAAGAACTGGTCGCAGAGTACGTCGAAACGGCGCGCCGGGCGACCGAGATCGAGAGAACCTCGACCGAACGCGAGAAAACAGGCGTGCCGACGGGCGCGTTCGCAATCAACCCGCTGAACGGGGAACGCGTCCCGGTCCTCGTCGGCGACTACGTACTTTCGACGTACGGCACGGGCGCGGTGATGGGTGTGCCTGCACACGACGAACGCGATTTCGTCTTCGCGAAGAAGTACGGTCTGCGGATCCGGGTCGTAGTCGCGCCTCCCCGCTGGCGCGGCGAAGAACTGAGCGCCGCGTTCGTCGGCGAAGGTACGCAGGTCAACTCCGGCGAATTCGACGGCCTGCCGAGCTCCGACGGCGTGCGGCGAATCGCGGACAAGATTGAGGCAAACGGCTGGGGCACGCGCACGGTCACCTACCACCTGCGAGACTGGCTAATCTCCAGGCAGCGCTACTGGGGCACTCCGATTCCGATCGTGTACTGCGACTCATGCGGAACTGTTC
>JACQUF010000429.1 GCA_016210435.1 Chloroflexota bacterium | reverse complement strand
GCTCTGGCCGGTACCGTAGCGGTTGTCGAACATGTGCTTGGTGTCTGAGTCGTTCACCGCCATGATCGGGAACTTCAGGCGTCCCTCTGCGGCGAGAGCCTTCAGCCGGATGATGCCGGTGGTCGTCTCCTCCATGCCGCCGATCACGCCAGGCAGCAGGTCCTTCCGTTCGCCGTGGAGCAGCGCGACGAGATCGGCCCCGTCATCCATCGTCAACTGTGGCTTGAACTCGAGCGCGGACAGCAGGTGCTTCTTGTAGGTCGGGCCGTCTTCGCCCTTGATGGCGAATGTTGGCACGCCGATGCTCACCAGATAGGCCGCGATGTCGTCCTGCGTAGAGAGGGGGTTGGATGCGCACATCCGGACATCGGCGCCGGCTGCGCGAAGGGCAAGCACCAGGTTGGCGGTCTCTGCAGTTATGTGAAGGCAGCCGGCTACCCGGACGCCCTTGAGCGGCTGCTCTTTGCCGAAGCGCTCACGGATCGAACCCAGGACCGGCATCTCACGCGCCGCCCATTCCGCGCGGAGTTCGCCGTCGCGCGCGAGCGCCTTGTCCCGGATGTCATGGACTCGGGCGGGAGCGGTTGTCACGAAATTCTCCTTGGAAGAATACCCGGATAAAGGGCAGAGCGGCCGTTAGACCTTTTGAACGAGCGGGAGGCCCTGCCCACCACCCAGGGGATGAAAACGTGTCAGCTCAACGAACGCGCCGAACCGGCCGTTGATTTCCTTCTGCGTCAGCGACTTCAACCGCTTCAGTCCAAACTCTTCAACTGTATATGAAGCCATGACCGAGCCGGCCACCGCAGCGCGCCGCATGGCCTCTCCGCCCGTATCGTCGACGGCTGCGAGGTAACCCATGAAACCACCGGCGAAGGAGTCTCCGGCACCAGTGGGGTCCACTACCCTGGCAAGGGGGTACGCCGGCGTGGCGAAGGTGAATTCTCGATGGAATACGACCGCCCCGTATTCACCGCGCTTGATCACGAGGGCTTGCAGGCCGCGTTTTACGAGCTGCGCGGCGGCGCTCACCAGCGACTTCTCGCCTGTCAGCTGCTTCGCTTCCGCCTCGTTGATCATGAGCACGTCGACTTTGTCGATTAGCTCCAGCAGGCGTGGCTTTGCGATTTCGATCCAGAGGTTCATGGTGTCGCACGCTATGAGCCTGGGCCGGGCCGACATTTGGTCGAGGACCGCGTGCTGGAGATCGGGTGAGATGTTAGCGAGAAACAGGTACGGTGCGCGGCGGTGGTCGGGGGAGAGGCGCGGGCGGAAGTGCTCGAACACGTTGAGGCGCGTCTCGATCGTGACCGCGGCGTTCATTTCATCGGTGTACTTGCCCGCCCAGCGGAAAGTCTCCCCCGAATCAGTCTCGAGGCCCGAGGTGTCGACGCCGTGGCCCTCCAGCACGCTCAGATCGTCTTTCGCGAAGTCCTTTCCCACCACCGCCACGACGCCGACCCTGGTGAAAAAGCTCGCAGAGACGGAGAAATAGGTGGCAGAGCCGCCTAGCTGGTGATCGTTCTTGCCTTTAGGTGTTTCGACGGAATCGTAGGCCACAGACCCGACGACGAGGATGTTCATCTCACGGCGTACTGCCATGCGCCCCTACCAATACCATCCCCTTCACCACTGAATCCGATCCCCTCGCCCCACCGGGGAGAGGGTGTAGTCCGCCTCTGACGGACGGGCTGAGGCGACTGAATCCGATCCCCTCGCCCCACTGGGGAGAGGGTGTAGTCCGCCTCTGGCGGACGGGGGTGAGGGGTTCCAACGGCGGGGCGTATTGCAATACACCCCTACTTCTCGTTCCCGTGCGACGTCGGGAACCCCTTGTCGATCCACGCCTGCGTGCCTTCGTCGATGTTGTAAAGCCTCGATGTATCAGCGCCCATCGCAGCCGCGTACTCGCATGCGAGGCCGCTTCTCGCTCCCATCGCGCAGATGAACAGCAGCTTGCCTTCCGTGGGCAGTTCGTCGAAGCGTGGGATCACCTCGTCGACTGGCACCCATACCGCGCCTTTCACATGACCCTGCGTGTATTCGTCCGGGCGCCGGACGTCGACTACGACGGCGCGGCCCTTCTTCAACATGTCGCGGGCCTCGTCCACGGTCACCCTGGTGTAAGGCTCGCCCTTGACCTGCCTTGGCATTCCCAACCCCCTTGGCCACGCCAGCCCTCTTATGGGCCGGAGAACGGCCAGCTAGCCCTGAACCGGGCCCAGATATCTGTCGATTAGCAGTCCCAACTGCTTGCGGCGCAGATGCGGGATCCGGTCGGGGACTGTGATGATCGCCCCTCGCAGGGCGTCGCGGCAGCCGCACTCGCGCTGCCCGGCCCGATCGGATTCGCGGTGCTCTACTAATTCGTAGATCGCGCGGGCCGCGTTCGCAACATTCAGTTCGAGGTTGGCGACGACCATCTCGACCGTTACTGCCTTTTCGTTCGGTCTCCAGCAATCGTAATCGGTCACGGCGGCCATCACCACGTAGCAGAGCTCAGCCTCGCGCGCCAGCTTTGCTTCGGGCAGCGCAGTCATGCCAATCACGCTCGCGCCTAGCCCGCGATACATCTCCGATTCCGCGCGGGTCGAAAACGCAGGCCCTTCCATCACGACATATGTACCGGTCTCGTGGACGGCCGCCCGGACCGGATCGCCCCGCCTCCCTTCCCGGGGCAGGCCTGGAGTAATCCTCGCCTTCAGCGCCTGCGCGATCTGGCGTCGGAGGACCGGGCAGAACGGCTCGGCGAACCCGATATGCGCCACGATGCCATCGCCGAAATAGGTAGACCTGCGCCCGCGCGTGCGGTCCAGCAG
>JACQUF010000059.1 GCA_016210435.1 Chloroflexota bacterium | reverse complement strand
GTCCTCGAACGGCTCGGATTCGTATCGGAACGCAGGTTCAACGTGATGACGCAGGTCCTTGCGGCGCGCGTGCGCGAGCCGAAGGGGGTCGTCGTTGCGTCGTCTTCTGCAGTCCGATGGCGTCACGGGGCGACTGGAAGACGAAACGGGCATGGAGGCCACGCTGGTACTGCTACAACCGAGTCACAAGATCGTTGACGACCTGGAACTCTTGATCGCGGTGCTGCCGCTCAAGATCCAGCACGCACTGCGACAGCAATCGAATCTCGAAAACCTGCTGGAGGTGGTAATGGACCTCGGGCGGCTGCCCGATGCCCGATTCCCGAACCGGCAGGCCACGCTGACCAATGAGGAGGTAACTGAGGCAGACATCCAATGGGTCGTGGACCGGGTCGGCGCCTTCGGTGATGACAACCGCGCTGGAATCGAGCGGACGCTGCACCGAATCTCCGTGATCCGCAACCGGACCGGCAATCCCGTTGGCCTGACCTGCCGTGTCGGGCGTGCCGTCTTCGGCACGATCAAGATCATCGAGGACCTCGTGCTCTGCGGGCAGAGCGTCCTCCTGATGGGCCGTCCGGGCGTCGGCAAGACGACCATGCTGCGAGAGGTGGCGCGGGTGCTCGCCGACGACGCAGGCAAGCGCGTCGTGATCGTGGACACCTCGAACGAGATCGCGGGCGATGGCGATGTCCCCCATCCCGCGATCGGCAAGGCCCGTCGAATGCAGGTCCCGAGCACGCCTCTCCAGCACGCGGTGATGATCGAGGCGGTCGAGAACCACATGCCGGAAGTTATCATCATCGACGAGATGAGCAGCGAGCTCGAGGCGCTGGCCGCCCGGACGATCGCAGAACGCGGCGTCCAGCTGATCGCAACCGCGCACGGCAACACGCTCGAAAACCTGGTCGCCAACCCGTCGCTGTCTGATCTCGTTGGCGGGACCCAGACGGTCACCCTTGGCGACGAAGAGGCACGCAGGCGGCGCACGCAGAAGACGATCCTCGAACGAAAGCATCGCCCGTCCTTCAACGTGGTAGTTGAGATCCGGGACTGGAACCACGTCGGCGTTCACAAGGACGTGGCCAGGGTCGTAGATGACATGCTGCGCGGCTATTCCGCGCGGCCCGAGACGCGCTGGGTCGACAGCGACGGCCAGATCCGCGCCGACGAGACCGAACATGATGAGGAAGAACCGGTCCGTGAGCAACGTTTGCCGGCGGGCCGGCCCCCGCGCGCTTCTGCGATGCCCGAAAGGCGGACAGGCAACGTTCGTGTGCTTCCGTTCGGAATCCCCAGCCCGATGATCGAGGCGGAAGCCGCGGTCATGGGCGTTGCGATCGACGTCGTCAACGATCCCACCGATGCGGACCTGCTCCTGACCACCAAGGCTCACTACGGCCGGCGGCCGCCGGCCGTGCGCGCAGCCGAGCAGGGTGGGATGCCGGTCTACGTGCTTCGCAAGGGCTCGACTGAGTTGATCCGGCAGTTCCTGCGCCGCTTCGAGCAGCCCGGGGGAAACGGGCACGGCGCAGCCCCGGCGGTGGACAGCCAGGCACGCGCCCGCGGAGTCATCGACGAGGCTGTCCGGCGTGCAATGACCGAAGCGGAAACGGGAGTGAAAAAGGTGCTCGCGGGCGAAAACCGGGTCGAGCTCGCCCCTCAGTCCGCGTTCGTTCGACGGCTACAGCACGGCCTGGCCACGAAGTACAACGTTGGCTCGTCGAGCGTCGGCACGGATCCGGAGCGCCGCGTGGTATTGCGGCGGCGCCGCCACTAGGCCCCGTGTTGATCACATTTGAGGGCAGCGAAGGGTCGGGGAAATCGACCCACGCCGCCAGGCTGGAAGCGCGCCTTCGTGAGGCCGGGGTGCCCGTACTCCTGGTCCGCGAGCCGGGGTCCACGGAACTCGGCCAATACCTTCGAGAGTGGCTGAAGCGCGAGAAGACCACAGTTCCACTCGCGGAACTGTTTCTCTTTGAGGCCGCCCGGGCGCAGCTTGTGCAGGATGTGATCCGCCCTGCCCTCAAATCCGGCAAGGTGGTCGTCGCCGATCGCTTCACAGATTCCACCCTTGCGTATCAGGGTTTCGGGCGAGGCCTCGACATCGGGTTGATCCGCAGGCTCAATGACGCGGCGACCGCAGGCCTTGTGCCGGACGTTACGATCCTTCTGGACGTCCCGGTTGTCGCCGGACTGGAGCGGGCGGCAAACCGCAGCGATGATGCGGGGTCCCGCAAGTTCGAGGATCTTCCCGTGGAGTTCCATGAGAAGGTGGCGGCGGGCTTCCGCGCGCTCGCAGCAAAGGAGCGCAAGCGCTGGCTGGTCGTGGATTCGACTCGGGACCAGGATGCCGTCGC
>JACQUF010000428.1 GCA_016210435.1 Chloroflexota bacterium | reverse complement strand
GGGGTGCACAAGACCCAGGACGCGCTGCGGGATCGCATGGTCACCATCGACGTGGATTACTTTGACCAGGAGACAGAGGTGGCGATCACAGAAGCACGCTGCGGCATTCCTCGCGAGGATGCCGAGCGCATCGTCGCGTTGGTGCGCGCCTATCGCGAGACGGGCCTCGCCGATTCCGGCCCTACCATCCGCTGCTGCGTTATGATCGGCAAAGTGCTGGCCCTGCGGGGAGCAGGTCCCAACGCGGAAGACCCTGTCTTCGAGCAAACATGCCTGGACGTTCTGGCAGCGGAGCCCAACCGGCCCAACAAACTGGCGAGAAAAGCGCCACGCCGACGTGATGCCGTCCTCGATCTGGTACGGCAGCATTGCCTGTGTGAGACGCAACCAGGCATCATCAGTCTGCCCCGACGTGCTTAGTGACCGGCGTGGGCGCCGGGACGGGACTTGAAAGGAGGCACCCATATGGCCGGTCCGAAGACCATGCACGACATTCGCTCGATACGTAGCGTCGCCACGCGCGCCGTTCCCACGAGCGAAGGCGCCGTCTTCCTCCAGCTTCATCGCCTGGCTAGCGAGAAGCTACGCATCGAGCGCGAGGTCGAGCTTTGGCAGCGCAAGAAGGATCGTATCGAGAAGAGGCTCATCGAGATCGAGCACCAGATGGAGAACCTGCGCACGCTTTCCCCGAGCTTGACCGTCGAGGAGAAGATCAACAAGCCACGGGCAGCGTGGCGCCACGTAACGCTGGAATACTGACGCCGATGCGGCGTCCGGAATATTGCGGGGATCCTGAAGTGCCCCAATGCTGCGGGGCGAGACGGGACACCCCGGGGAGGAGAACGAACTATGCCTGAGCAACGCCGGCCTCGCCCCATACCGCGTGGCCCGCACCAGAGCCGGCCAGACGACGCCGGGATACACATAGATCTTGGATTCGGAGATCTCTTCAAGGGACTGGGCAATTTCATGGACCTCGTGGGCAAAATGGCCGAGGAGGGCAAGTCCGAGATCGGCGAGACCCGAGAGGTGCAGGGCCCCAGCGGCATGCGCGGTGTTTACGGGTTTTCGGTCAAGATGGGTCTGGGCGGCACGCCCACGATCGAGCAATTCGGCAACATCCGCTCGACCGATCGTGGCCCCGAGGTCTCGGAGGTGCGCGAGCCCCTCGCGGATATCTTCGATGAGGGCGACCACATCCTGGTCGTAGTCGAGCTGCCCGGCGTGGCGGAGGCAGACATCGCCGTCGAGGCCAAGGACGACATCTTTACCGTGAGCGCCAAGAGCCGCGACCACAAATACGCCAAGGAGCTTCTGCTGCCGGCGATGGTAGACCCGGCCAGTCTCCAACGAAGCTACCAGAACGGCATCCTGGAGGTCAGGCTGAACAAAGTGGAGGGGCATTCGGCGGACTGAAGTCTCGCCGTCAACCCAGTTGGCAGGAGCACGCGCTTGGCGGGTTGACGCGAGCACTTTAGTGCCGCGAAGGACTCCCAAGTCAAGCCAAGGGCGTGGCACAGCAAGCCGTGGGAAGGATGGTACTCGGCTAGAATGGAAAAGGAGCGTTCGCTGACCCTGCGCGTCGCGGAGGCCCTGCCCAAGGACGTCGGGAGGGGGATCGCACGTCTCGATCCGGCTGATATCGAGCAGCTCGGCGCTTCCATTGGCGACATCGTCGAGGTTGCGGGCAAGCGGCGCACGGCGGCCCGGCTCATGCCGGCCTATGCCGCCGAGCGAGGCAAAGAGCTGGTCCAAATCGATGGCATTACCCGCCAGAACGCGCAGGTGGGCCTCGACGACCGGGTGCAGGTACGCAAGGTGTCACATCAGACGGCCCGAACTGTCACCCTTGCACCCACCGGCAATGCCAATACAGGGCTCCACAGCCAGGACACTCGCTATCTGGGACGCTTGTTGGAATCGGTGCCCCTGCTGGCCGGCGACCGCGTCCGCGTCAACCTTTTCGGGACACGACCACTCGATTGCATCATCAGCGAGACGTCCCCTGGCGACGTCGTTCTGGTAAACGGAACGACGACGATCCGCATCAAGGGCGAGGCCGCGCCTGCCGAGCGCCGCGGACCGGGGGTCTCCTACGAGGATGTCGGCGGCCTGTCGAAGGAGATCGCGCGCATTCGCGAGATGATCGAGCTGCCCCTACGCTATCCCGAGGTGTTCGACCGGCTGGGGATCGACCCGCCCAAAGGCGTGCTGCTCTATGGCCCTCCGGGTTGCGGCAAGACGCTGATTGCCCGGGCGGTCGCCCACGAGACCGCCGCCCATTTCATCCACGTGGCGGGCCCCGAGGTCATTCACAAGTTCTACGGCGAATCCGAGGCTCACCTGCGGAGCATTTT
>JACQUF010000462.1 GCA_016210435.1 Chloroflexota bacterium | reverse complement strand
TTCGGCTGGGCGCAGACCGCACGGCAAGTCGCCAGCTCAGCCACAAGCCCGTTCGTCGGCAGGTTGATCGACCGCTTCGGGTCGCGGGTGATGCTTCCCTCCGCTGCCATATTTACCGGCGCCTCGATGATCGGGCTCGCGTACATGAGGGGCTCGTGGCAGCTCATCCTCGCATTCGCGGTCATGGGACTCGTGGGAATGAGCGGTCCGGGCGCTCTCGTGACGTCCGTACCGGTGCTGAAGTGGTTCGTCCGCGATCGCGGCAAGGCGGTCGCATTCATGTCCCTCGGCATTCCGATCGGCGCAGTGATCTTCGTGCCGCTGACCCAGGTTCTGATCGAAACCCGAGGTTGGAGGGAGGCCTGGGTCATACTCGCCGTGATCGGTGTCGGCGTCATCGCTCCGCTGGCGTTCCTCTTCGTCCGCAGGCAACCAGAAGACCTGGGACTCAGGCCTGACGGCGCAGAATCGCCACCGGCCCAGCCCGCAGGAAACGTGTCGGTGGTCCCAGGCGTTGAGGAGGCGACCTGGACGGTAGGCGAGGTCGTTCGCTCCGCAACTTTCTGGCGCCTGACCGTCGTATTCAGCATGGTGTCACTGGCCGTGGGCACGATCGCACTTCACCGCATCCCGGCGTTCATGGACCGCGGCCTCGATCCAGGCCTCATCTCTTTCGCGACCGCGTTCGATGCCGTATGCGCGGGCGCGAGCACCTTCTCGATGGGATTCCTGGTACGAAGGCTGCCCGCGCGATTTTTGGGTGGCGCCGGCTTCATATTCCTGGCGAGCGCCAGTGTGCTCACGATCTACGCGAGCAACTTCGCCATCATGTTCATTTCGATGGCCGTATTCGGTCTCGGCATCGGCGGCATGATGTTCCTGCAGAACTTCATGTGGGCGGACTACTTCGGCCGCCGGCACCTTGGGAGCATCCGCGGCCTTGTGACGCCGATCACCCTGGTCGTCGGCGGCGCGGGGGCGCCGGTCGCGGGCTACGTGCGGGATGCGACGGGCTCCTACGATGCGATCTGGTGGGCCGGGGTCGTACTGATGGCCGTGGCCGCGCTGGCTATGGTGCTCACGTTGCCGCCGAAGAAGGCGGTGAGGGGATCCCCTTCTCCGGCAGCCCGGGAATCCGTATGATCCCGGTTCCATTGCGCGTCGAATTCCTGAAACCAGGCCGCCGAAGGAAGTGAGTTACATGAAGCCTGCAGAAACTCTGAAGCAGCGCATCAACAAGGGCGATCAGGTAGTGGGCGTCGGGGTCCCAATGTCTGCCACCCGAGCCCGGCTCGAGGCGGTCCTGAGCAAGGACGATTACGACTTCGTGTCGGTTGACAGCCAGCATTCGCCGTTCAACGAGGACACGCTGGTTCAGTTTTCGGGCATCGCAGCGGAGCTGGGTATACCCGCGATGTTCCGGATAAAGCACACACGTCATGCCTATCTGATAGGAAATCTGCTCGACCTCGGTCCGGCCGGCGTCGAGGTGCCACAGGTTGAGGATGAAGCTACCGTCGACGAGGCACGCTCGTATTTCTACTATCCGCAGCTCGGCAAACGTAGCTGGGGAGGTGCAGCTCGCTGGGGAGTCAAGGGCCGCGACGATCGGCTTGCGTATGCGGAATGGTGGAATACACACGGCGTGCTGTGGATGCAGATCGAATCGATCAACGCCGTCACCAACGCGCGCAAGCTCGCGAAGCGGGGAGTGGACTGCCTTTCCTGGGGCCCGGCAGACCTGAGCTTTAGCCGCGAGGCCAACCCGCAGCACCCGCTCAAGACCGATGACGATTGCGTTCGGTACACGGTGAAAGTTCTGGAAGGGACTGGCGTCAGGCTTTGCGTGCGCAGCTACGACCCGAATCTGCGGAACAAGTACCGCGACCTCGGCGCCACCGTGCTCCTTGAGCGGCCAAAAACATAGGCGGGGCCGCGCCGTGCCATCACGGCACCCGTCCTCCGTCACGCTTGCTATGCGTGATGTGAGCATGTCCAGGCAATGAAGTAAGATGGCGTTAGATGTCCCGGCTATGACCCTGCACGTCACATCAGTTAGGGCCGAGAACCTCCTCAAGACCATCCGGTCTTACCTTCCCGACTATCGCGTGGCGATCGTTGAGATGGCGCTGGACTTCGCCACCGAGGCCCATCAGGGACAGCTTCGAAAGTCCGGCGAACCCTACATCGAGCATCCAATCGCAACCGCCGAATACGTTGCGAAACTGCGCCTCGATGCGACCACCATCGCCGCTGCGCTGCTGCACGACGTCATCGAAGATTGCGGCATCCCGTTCGACCAGCTGGAAGCCAAGTTCGGAACCGAAGTTGCAAGGCTCGTCGATGGCGTCACCAAGATGTCGCGCATCGACATGCTGGAACGGCCCGTGGGCACGGACGGCCAGGTCGCGCTCGCCGATCAAGGTGGCGCTGCGAACCAGGAGAAGGCGGCAGAACGCGCGGCAAGCATGCGAAAGATGTTCGTGGCAATGGCCCACGACGTCAGGGTCCTGCTGATCAAGCTCGCTGACCGCCTGCACAACATGCTGACCCTCAAGGCGTTGCCGTCTGATCGACAGGTTTCGATCGCGCGCGAAACGCTGGATATTTACGCGCCGCTTGCGCACCGCCTCGGGATGGGTGACCTGAAATGGCGGCTGGAAGACGAGGCGTTCAAGTACCTTCACCCGCGCGAGTACAAGCAGATTTCTCGCATGCTGGCGCGCAAGCGAACGGAACGCGAAGCCTACGTCGAACGATGCACCGTTACCCTGCGGGAAGCGCTTGAAAAGGCCGGAATTCAGGGGCAGATCACCGGCCGCGCCAAGCACTTGTACAGCATCTACAACAAGATGGATCGGTACGCGCAGACGGGCCGGAAGTTCAGCGAAATCTACGACCTCATTGCGCTCCGCGTGATCGTGGAAACGGAAGCCGAGTCCTACGCGGCGCTCGGAGTCGTACACAGCCTGTGGCGCCCGATCCCCGGGCAGTTCGACGACTACATTGCCTCCCCAAAGGAGAACATGTATCAGTCGCTCCACACGTCCGTAATCGGCTTCGACGGCTACCCGCTGGAAGTCCAGATCCGCACGCAGCGGATGCATGAGATCGCAGAAAACGGCGTCGCCCACCATGTCTCGTACAAGGAGGGCGCACCTTCAAGTGACCGGTTCGAACAGAAAATGACCTGGCTTAGGCAGCTGCTCGACTGGCAGCGGGAGATGCACGGCGACGCCGAGTACCTCGAAACGATCAAGACCGATATCCTTGGCGATACCGTGTTCGTCTATACGCCGAAGGGCGACGTCATCGAACTGGCGAAAGGGGCCACGCCTCTCGACTTCGCATACCGGATCCACACGGAACTGGGCCACAACTGTGTGGGGGCCGCGGTCAACGGGCGGCTGGTTGCGCTAAACACCGCGCTCCAGAACAGCGATACCGTTGAGATAAAGAAGAGCAAGACGGGGCGTGGGCCGAGCCTGGATTGGCTGAACCCGAGCCTTGGCTACCTCGCCACAGCAAGCGCGCGCGAGAAGGTGCGGCAATGGTTCCGCCGCCAGGAGCGGACCGACACGATCGACCGCGGCCGGGAAGTGCTCGACCGCACGCTCAGGCATCTCGCGGTCACCGCGACCGAGGGCGAGCTCGCACGCGTGATGGGATATCCATCACCAACCGATCTTCTGGAAGCGCTGGGCAGGGGAGAAGTCGACACCCAGAAGATCGCCGACAGGCTATCCGTCTCCCCCGCGGCGCCCGCGGTGCTGCCCGAAGCGCCTGCTAAACCGCCTTCGAAAGAGGACGCTACAACCGGCCTGGTCGTCATGGGAACGAACAACGTCCTCACCAAGGTCGCCAGATGCTGTTCGCCCGTTTACGGCGACGAGATCGTCGGCTATCTGACGCGCGGGCGCGGCGTGAGCGTGCACCGGGAAAACTGCCCGAACATCCGGAATGAGGACGAGCCGGAGCGACTGATCGAGGTCGCCTGGGGCCACGCCGAAAACCGCCTGCCGGTCCGCGTTCGCATGGACGCCTACGATCGCGTCGGCTTGCTCCGCGATATCACGTCGGTCGTATCCGGGGAACGCGTCAATATCCATTCGATCTCATCGGAGGAGCAGCCGGGTGGGCGCTGCGTCGTAGCTTTGACCGTGTACACTACCGGGATTGACCAGTTGAGCCGGCTGTTCGCCAAGCTGGGCACCGTGCGTGGCGTCACGAACGTCACACGAACGAGCCTGGTTGACCGCAAACCCAGGGGGGCACTCGGGGCCGTCGCTGGAGAGTCGAAACTCAGGGCGATCCTGGAGCCGTAGTTCGAAGCTTTCCCCGGGGACGGCGTACGAAGAAGAGCGAGCGATACCTCTTCTTGGAAGGCGCTCGCGAAGATAGCTAATCGATCGCCCCTCCATTCACGAGAGGGCCTGCGAGAAAACAAACTGAACCCCTCTCCCCGCTGGGAGAGGGCCTACGAGAAAACAAACTGAACCCC
>JACQUF010000058.1 GCA_016210435.1 Chloroflexota bacterium | reverse complement strand
GTCGTCGAAGGCCTCTACTCGCGGATCGTCCGCGAGATCCGGCCCGAAGCGAAGATCGTGACGCCGTTCACCCGCCTCACGCATGAGGAGGCGGTCCGGCGGTTCGGCTCTGACAAGCCGGACCTCCGGTTCGGAATCGAGCTGGCGGACCTCACCGACATAGCGGCACGATCGGGCTTCCGTGTCTTCGAAAACGCAGTCCGGACCGGCGGGGTGGTCCGGGCGATCGCTGCGCCCGGCTGCGCTGAGTTCACACGTAAACAGATCGACGAGCTGATCGACATCGCAAAGAGCAGCGGCGCGGCCGGGCTGGTCACGATTGCCTATGCCGGCGCCGCGGCTTCGATTGACTCTCCGAATGTCGAGATCCGGTCACCGATCAGGTCGCATGTATCGCTGGAGACGCTCAAAGAAATCGGCCGCAGGACCGCCTCGAAGCCCGGCGACCTCGTGCTGATCGTTGCCGCGAATCCCAGGGTCTGCTCAGTGGCGTTGAGCAATCTGCGGACGACGCTCGGACGCAGGCTCGGGCTGGTCGACGACAACGTGTTCCACTTTGCGTGGGTCACAGACTTCCCGATGTTCGAATGGAGCGACGATCTGAAGAACTGGGAGTCGGCGCACAACCCGTTCAGCGCGCCACGAGCGACAGACATGGCGCTCATGGATACCGACCCCGGAAAGGTGCACGCGCAGCAGTTCGACCTGACCTGCAACGGCTGGGAGCTTGGAAGCGGCAGCATCCGGATCCACCGTCCCGAAATGCTGGAGAAGGTGTTCCGGATCATCGGCTACACGCCCGAGGACGTTGCGATCAGGTTTGGTCATTTCCTGACTGCGTTCGAATACGGTGTACCTCCCCATGGCGGGATGGGCCTCGGGCTCGACAGGTTGTGCGCGATGCTTGCAGGCGAGACTTCGATCCGGGAGGTCATCGCATTTCCGAAGACGCAGACCGCGGTGGACCCTATGTTCGATTCGCCGGGGCCGATTTCGCGCGAGCAACTCGACGAGCTCCACATACAAATCGTGGAGGAGGAAGGCGGCCGCGCAGGCGCCCGGTAAACGGACCGAGCCCCTCTCCTCGATCCTCTCCCACGTGTCCGAGGAGAGGAGGGGTCACGGGACCGGTGCATGCTATACTCGAAGCTACTTTCATAGCTATTCGATTCCTTAGTTCTGCGCGCCCGCGGAGTCCGGAGTGAAGGTTACCCAAGACGAGATCGTTGACCGGCAAACGGTGCTCCATATCGAGGTGGACGCCGACGAGGTAGAAGACCATCTCGGCCGGGCCTACCGTCGATTGGTCGGGCGGGTAGCAATCCCGGGGTTCAGAAAAGGCAAGGCCCCGCGCGAGATCTTCGAACGCCAGTACGGGCGCGATCGCCTTCTGGAAGAAGCGCTCGAGAGCCTGGTCCCGGACGCGGTCAACAAGGCAATTGAGCAGAACTCGCTCGAAATCGCCTCGTCTCCGCATGTATCGATCGAAGAGCGGCAGCCGCTCCCGAAACTGAAAGCCACCGTACCGCTGAAGCCGATCGTCGAGCTCAGCGACTACAAGAGCATCCGGTTCGACGACCAGCCGGAACCCGTCACCGACGAGCAGGTGGAGTCGGTCATCAACCGGGCGCGCGAGGCCCAGGCGACCTTCGAGCCGGTGGACCGGCCGCTCGAACTGGGTGACATGGCAGTCCTGGGCGCCGTCGAGGCTAAGGCAGGCGATCGCACGGTGCTCACCGGCAAGGACGCCGAATATGTCCTGCACGCGGAGGCGACGTACCCTGCGCCCGGATTTGCCGACCAACTGGTGGGATCAAAAGCAGGCGACAGCAAGAGCTTCACGCTGAAGCTGCCTGATAATTTTCGCGACCAGGCCGCGGCCGGAAAACCCGCGGGATTCAAGGTCGTGGTGTCGGGCGTGAAGGGCAAGAACCTGCCCGCGCTGGACGACGAATTTGCAAAGTCGATCGGAGAAGGCGCCGAGACGCTCGAACAGCTCCGCGAGAAGGTCCGCTCGGAGCTCGAAAAGCGAGCCGCCGAAGAACACCGCAACAAGCTCGAACAGAAGGCGTTGGACGCGATCGTTGACGCGACCAGGTTCGAGATCCCGCCGCTCATGGTCGATCATGAGACCGAACACCTGCTGGTGGACCAGCACGAAGCGCTTTCCCGCTACAAGCTTTCCTTCCGGGACTACATGCAGTCGGTCGGAAAGACCGGCGATCAGGTCGTGAACGAGACTCGCGACAGCGCGTTGAGGCGAGTCAAGCGGGCTCTGGCGCTCCAGGAGCTTGTCAAGGCCGAGGGCGTGACCGCGACGGATGAGGAGATCGACGGGGAGATCGCGAAATTGCGCGCATCCGCGAGGACGCCGCAGGAGATCGCGGCTCTCCAGAGCGAGCAGACACGCAACAACGTCCGCTCGATGCTGTTGCGTCAGAAGGCATTAGGGCAACTGGTTGAGATCGTGAAGCGCGAACCTGAAAAACAGCCGCAGGCAACGCCAGCGAGGGGAGAGTGAGCCGATGTTGACACGCCCCGAGAGCATCATCCCGATGGTGATCGAGACGGGGGCGCGGGGCGAGCGCGCCTTCGATATCTATTCGTTGCTGCTCAAGGAGCGCATCGTGTTCCTGGGCACGCCGATCAATGACCAGGTCTCCAACCTGATCGTTGCGCAACTCCTGTATCTTGCGCGGGAAGACCCGGAGAAGGACATCAGCCTGTACATCAACTCACCCGGAGGTGTGATCAGCTCCGGTCTGGCGATCTACGACACGATGCACCATATTCCGTGCAACGTATCCACGATCTGCGTGGGGATGTGCGCCAGCATGGCAACGGTGCTCCTGACCGCGGGAACCAGGGGCAAGCGTTTCGCATTGCCCAATTCGACCATCCATATGCACCAGCCCCTGGGCGGGGTGCAGGGCCAGGCGACAGACGTCGAGATTGCTGCCCGCGAATTGCTCCGGCTCCAGGACAAGATCCGCCAGATGCTCGCGGATCACACCGGGCAACCCTACGAACGGATCGCGCGAGACACCGACCGGGACTACTACCTGAACGCCGAGCAGGCCGCGGAATACGGGATCGTAGACGAGGTCCTCATTCCCCCCAAGCCAGGAGAAAAAAACGGCGCGAAGAGCTAGCGCCAGACGGTACCGATAGCTGGGGTGACCGCCCGGTATCCGGGCGCCCACCTTCGCAGGAGCACAGATGTCCACGAGCGGCAGACGCTTGAACACAACGAATACCTCGGGCACGGACGGCTACGCGTGTTCTTTCTGCCGCAAACCCCAGAGAGCGGTCAGGCGGCTCATCGCCGGTCCGGACAAGGGCGTTTTCATCTGCGATGAATGCGTCCTCAAGTGCCATCAGATCGTTTCCGAAGAAAAGCAATCGTTGCCAGTGGCTGAGGGAAGGCCTCGCACTCCCAAGGACCTCTTTCAGCAGCTGAGCGCCTACATCATCGGCCAGGAACAGGCCAAGAGGGTCGTCAGCGTCGGCGTCTATAACCATTACAAGCGGATATGGCGGCCGGCTTCCGACTCGGACGTCGAGCTCTCCAAGACCAACGTGCTGCTGATCGGGCCGACCGGTTGCGGCAAGACATACATCGCGCAGACCCTGGCAAAGATCCTCGACGTGCCGTTTGCCATATCGGACGCGACGTCTCTTACCGAGGCAGGGTATGTCGGTGAAGACGTCGAGAACATCCTCCTGCGCCTTATCCAGGCAGCCGATTTCGACCTGCAGCGGGCCGAGCAGGGCATCGTCTACATCGACGAGATCGACAAGATCGCACGAAAGACGGCCAACCCCTCGATAACGCGGGACGTGTCAGGAGAAGGGGTACAGCAGGGTCTGCTCAAGATCCTGGAGGGAACGGTCGCAAACGTGCCGCCGCAGGGCGGCCGAAAGCACCCCCATCAGGAATTCATCCAGCTCAATAC
>JACQUF010000419.1 GCA_016210435.1 Chloroflexota bacterium | reverse complement strand
TTCTTGCCGATGTCGTGAAGGTCGCCCTTCACCGTGCCCA
This sequence comes from Chloroflexota bacterium, assembly GCA_016210435.1. Classification (GTDB taxonomy): domain Bacteria; phylum Chloroflexota; class Dehalococcoidia; order Lucifugimonadales; family Lucifugimonadaceae; genus VGZT01. The sequence continues at coordinate 12,768 of JACQUF010000419.1, read as the reverse complement.
TGATGACAGTGCCGATGGGCTCAACACCGGAAGCGGAGAGGATCGGCTCCAGATGCGCCATGCCGGCCTTCATCGCACGGGCGGCGATCAACACCTCCGGCACGAAGATCACGTTATCGCGGAACTTGACTCCGACGATCGCCATCCCTGAAATCAGGCCGTCGTCCAGGACCGCGTTCGCGGAATAACCCTTTTCGAGCGCCACCTTGACCAGGCGATCGACTTCGTGGTGGTTCCCGACGATCAGGTTGTAGGCAGTCTCCTGCATCAACGCGTCGGCACGTTCGAAAGCTTCCCCGATGTGCTTCTTCTCACCTTCGCGCGTGACGTAGGCGAATTCCTGCTGCAGGCCTTCGTGAACGATTGGCATGGGTTAGATGTTAGCGGTTTACAGCCGCTCTGCGGCCCAGTCTTTGACCGCGGCGGGTATTTCCAGCAGGTTTTCGATCTTGGTCCGAAGCGGAATTGCGCACTCGGGCGCGATCAACTGGACCCCGGCCTCGAGCGCGCGGTAGACCTCCTGCCGGACGTCTTCCGGGCCCTTTGAGCACAGGGTGACGGGATTGTTGATGTTCCCCACAAGCCGGATCCGCCCGCCAACAGCTTGCATTGCCTTCTGGGGGTCGTTGCGCGAGTCGAAGTGGAAGGCCGCCATTCCGCTCTGCGCGATGTATCCCATCCGGTCGAGCGTATTGCCGCATATGTGCATGATCAGAGGCACCGGCAAGCGCGCCGTCATTTCCTGGTGGATTTCCAGCAGAAACTTGCGATAGTACTCGCCAGACACGAGGTCGCCAGTGGCATGGTCAGGAAACGTCAGGGCATCCGCACCGGCCTCGATCTGGGCGAGGCCGAAAAGGACCGATATCTCCTTTAGCCTGTCGAGACAGCGCATCGTCTTGTCGGGGTCGTCGATTGACATGAGCAGGAACTTCTCGACGCCGAACACGTGGTAGGCAAGCGTCCACGGTCCCATCGTTTTGCCGATGATCGCCACGTCACGGCCGTAGTCCCGCTTCAGTATCCGGATCGATTCGGTGATCGTGCGCGTGTCCTGGTGTTGCAGGAAACCCCTGGGAATCTTGACGTCCTCAGGGCCGTTCCAGATCGGGCGCGTCATGCGTACGGTCGGCCAGTTGTCCTTCTGCTCCCACTGCATCTCGCAGCCCAGGGCAGACGACTCCTGGATGATCGTGAAATAGGGCATGATCGAGTCGAATCCGAGCTCGGTGTAGCCGGTCGCGGCCAGGCGGGCGTTCATTTCCGGGTCGCGGTTTGCAGCCGGGAATGGCGCCTCAACCAGGTCCATCAGCTCGACGGTCGCAACGTTGGTCGGGTTGGAGACCGGGGGACGGTCGACGGGCTCACCGCGTAGTGCAGCGAGTACACGTTGACGGGGCGTCATCGTCTCTTCGAGGGTCATGCCGACCTCCCTTCCGGCTTTCCGCGGCTAGACCGAGCTGGAGAACCCAAGCGTTTGCGTAGTCATCTGACCGCGCAGCGATTCGCTTTCCAGGAGTTCCTCGACCGTGCTCACGTTGCGGGCGTACGGGAGCAGTACTCGAACCAGGTTGTCATGCCGGGCGCCACAGGAGAAGGCGAATTGCGTGGGCGCCACGCGTTGCGCGCCGCCATAACGCATGAACCCGCCGACGACTGCCCGCAATCGCATCTCGGGCGCCTCCGAACCCTCGCCTTCCCCGCTGACCACGTAGGCCGCGCGTCCTCCGTCGTCCTTCGGTTCCACCCGCAACGTCATCTTCGTCTTGGTGTCCCGGAGCACGAGCGGCCCGGTTCCCAGTTCGCGGACCGGGTTCCGTTCGACGGTCTCCATCATGACGAATTTCATAGCCTGTTCATGCGCCTGGCCACAGGCATAGCGGGCCTGGTGAGAAGTTCCCGGGACCGGGGACAGATCTCCGTACCGCCAGATCAGGTCGCGTATTTCTGAGATTCGCTGATCGGCGCCCGCCTCCCGGCTGAACGTCCAGACGCTAAAGATGCCGTTCTTGACGTAGAGGCCTACCGAGATGTCATGGAAGTGAGTGTCCATCCCGATGAGCTCGAGGCATCGCCCGTACCTGCGGACGATGTCCTTTACGTGCAATCGCTGTTGGGCGGTCCGGGTGGTCATCGAGAACGTCCGACCGCCTTGCACAAGGCCACGATGTGCCCCGGACCGGTCCCGCAGCAGCCGCCCACCGCGTTGATCCCGAGATCTACGAGCGTCTTGAATCGTTCCGCCATCCAGTCCGGCGTCTCGGGATACACGATCTTGCCCTGGATGATGCTCGGTATGCCGGCGTTCGACTTCACCATGACGTACCCCGTGGTCGCGGCTTTCAGGCGCCGGGCGATCTCGATCATCACCTCGATGCCGTTGCCGCAGTTGGTGCCGACAACGTCGGCGCCTGCCGCGGTCAGCTCACGGACCGCCCGCTCCGGGGTCACGCCCATCATCGTGAAGAGTCCGCGTGGACCCTTGTCGAAGACCATCGTTGCGAAAACGGCGAGGTCCGTGTTTTCCTTCGCCGCGCGCACTGCGAGCGTTGCCTCTTCAATCGAAGTCATCGTTTCGATGTCGACCGCGTCCGCGCCCCCGTCTTCCAGCGCGCCGATCTGGGTGGCGAACGCGTCATACATTTCGCGTTCAGAAACAGACCCCAGCGGTTCGAGGAACTCGCCGGTTGGCCCGACCGAGCCAACGACGAACCTTCCGGCGGGCGCGGCTGCTCTTGCAAGCTGGGCGGCGGCGCGATCGATCTCGCGCACTTTGTCGCCGTGGCCGTATTTCTTGAGCATGAACTTGTTGCCGCCGAATGAGTTGGTCAGCACGAAATCGGAGCCCGCTGCGAAATAGTCGGCCGCCATCTGGCGCACGATCTCGGGGTGCGTAAGGTTGAACGCCTCCGGGCAGCCGCCCGGCTCGAGCCCGTGCATCTGGAGATAGGTTCCGGTAGCGCCGTCGGTGATCAAGAACTCGCCTTTTGCGAGGCGTTCAAGAATTGCCGGCGTCGTCACTTTCGTTGTCGTCAACTGGCTATTCCCGGTACCAGTGGTCCGCTGCCCCCGCAGTCGGGACCCGTTTGCCGGCGCGTTCCAGGTCGCGTACCCGGGCTACGAAATCGAGCGGGAATTTCTCATTGATCCGCGCCGCCAGAGCGCTCGCGGCTTCGTGAGGCGACCCGGGCATTTCGACGTATGGGCCCCATTCGAACGCCGCGAGGTACGAGTCTGTCCCGGACGAGCCGTCGAACATCGCGATGCCGTCCGCGCCCTCCTGGAAGCGGGGGTCGAGGGGCTGGGAGACCTGTTTCGTCCCGTCGGCAGCCTGGACCTGCAGGGGGATCTCCTTCCAGTACATGATTCGAACTCGCGCCAAATTGGGACCTCGGGCGAACAGATATGAAGGGCGCTTGAGCAGCTATCTTAGCAAAGCTTCCGCTTTGCGCCGGGACCACGCCGAGACGTAATCACGCGCCGAGACCATCGCGGCCATCGGCCCGGGGAGGCTGTTCTTCATCTCAATTCCAATGGCGCGGTCGTAACCGCACTCTTCCAGAGCCCTAAGAAAACCATCGATGGCCCGCGGCTTGAGCACGCCTTCGAAGATGGGCAAGTGGAGGTCTGATCTGCCGTCGTTGTCATCGATGTGCACGTAGCCCAGGCGATCGCCGGCCTGGCGGGCCGCTTCTGCGGGGTCTTCCCCTGTCATCAGTGTGTGTCCGAGGTCGATCAGCACATACAGGTTCGGCGCACCCAGCGATCTGGCGAATTGCAAAGCCTCAGCCGAAGTGCCGAGCGCGCGGCCCGGGCTGGGTTCGACGCACAGCCTGACCCCGAGAGACGCGGCCCTTTCCGCGAGCCGGGCCATCGAAGTCCGATAGAAGGCCGTGTCGGCAACTCTCGCCGACGGCGTGACCATATACGCGCTTTGCGCCCCGAGCCGGGAGGCACGCTCGAGCGCACCAAAGTAGTAGGGCAGCGCGGCCAGGGCGTCGCCAGTGCCCAGGGTGTTTATGCTGAGTCCCGACGCCATTGGCACCGGTGTGATGCCGGCGCAGGGCACCCTCACCCCGAGGATTTCTAGATGGGCCCGGTCCTCGACCCCGGACCAGCAATCGGGACGGAGGTCAACGAAGTCGAATCCGGAGCGGCGGCAGCGTCGGATGGACTCGACCGCGGGACCGTTCAGCGACCACAGGCAAGCAGACAGCTGGAACATATTGCTTTCTCGGTGGATGCAGGCTTCACGGCGAGAGGGCATGGTTCGAGGCCGGCGTATCCTAGCACCGCCTCTTTCAACGGCGGACATTGCGATCTTCCTCCTCTCCCCCCCTGAGGGAGGGGCCTGTTCGCCTCCGGCGGACAAGGGCTTTGGCGGACCGCCGTGAGGATGGTGCGGCATGAGCCTCGCCCTCGACGGAAGGGAGTAGCGTGAGCCGGCAGACATCGGCGATGTGAATGTGCGGTGGCTGCATCCTCCGGCTCTCCCCTGACGGGAGAGGCGGACCAGGGAGAGGGGTGGCCGATCAGACTTTTTGGGGGTCCGTGACGGCCGAACAAAACGTCCTTGTAGTCGTTCCCGACGACGACCCGCCGGTCATCAGCCAGTCGAGGGCTCTGCTGCGCCTGCAGGGTACCCCCGGCGTCGAAGTCAGGGTGTGGACCAGCCGGCCAGCCAACGATTCTGACCTCCTGCGCCGCATCATCGGTTCGCACACCATCATCAACATCCGGGCCTCTACCCACTACAGCGAACATGTCCTGCAGAGCGCCGCGGGGCTGAAGCACATCGCCCTCTGGGGGACCGGAACCGACAACGTCGACCTCTTCACCGCGCGCCGGCTCGGAATTGCTGTAACGAATACCCCCAATACCGCGACCGTGTCGGTAGCCGAGCACACCCTGGCCCTTGCGCTATCGCTGGCCCACCGCATCCCGGAGCTGAACAGCCGGGTGAGGGCGGGGGAGTGGCCCCGTGGGCTGCTGACACAGCTTGCCGGCAAGACGATGGGAGTGGTCGGGACAGGGGCGGTCGGCACGCGAGTGGCCCAGATATCACGAGCGATCGGGATGCGGGTGTTCGCGTGGACCCTCCACCCGTCGGAGGAACGCGCAACCCAGCTGGGGGTTCGCTACGTGGACCTCGAGACGCTGCTCAAAGAGGCTGACGTGATCTCACTGCACATAAGGCTCTCGAACCAGACGCGAGGAATGATCGGAGCGCGTGAGTTCGAGCTGATGAAGCCCACCGCGCTCTTCATCAACACCGCGCGTGGCGCCCTGGTCGATGAGCAGGCCCTTTACACGGCGTTACTCTCGGGCACGCTCGCGGGGGCGGGCCTCGACTCGTTCGTCGATGAGCCGCTCAGCCCAAAGCATCCTCTGCGGGACCTCCCGAATGTAATTTTTTCTCCCCATACAGCCGGGACCACCGCCGAGGCCCTTGCCATCGGCCTGGACATGGCGGTCGATAACGTGCTCCGTTTCCTCTCGGGTCGCGCCGACAACCGCGTGGCCTGATCCGAGGCCCGCGTATAATCGCTGGCTCTCTGGCAGCCGGTCCGGCCTTACTCTTTGTCGTTCTGAGTCCGCCACAGGCGGATTCAGGGCGACCGATGAAGTCGTGAAAGGCAGTCCCGATGCGCGTAGGTTTCATTGGCCTCGGAAACATGGGCCTCGGCATGGCGAACAACCTGCTCAAAGGTGGCATAGACCTAACGGTCTGGAACCGAAGCCAGCCGAAGGCGGACGAGCTTGTAGCCAGGGGCGCCAGGGAGGCGGCCTCGCCCGCGGAGCTCACCGGTCAGGTCGACGTCGTTCTCGCCTGCCTGGCGGACATTCCCACTAGCCGGGAAGTCTTTCTCGGGTCCGAAGGAGTGATCGCACACGCGGGCTCCGGCCAGATCCTCGTGGACCATGCGACCGTAGACCTCCAAACGTCACGAGACTGCCATGAAGCCGCCGCGAAGAAGCGGGCAAGTTTCCTGGACGCGCCCATAAGCGGCGGACCGCTGGGCGCGCGCGATGCGACGATGTCCATCATGGTCGGCGGCGATCGCCCGGCCTTCGACCGGGTGAGGCCGGTGTTCGAGAAGATGGGTAAAACCGTCCGCTACATGGGCCCATCCGGCGCAGGTACGGCAATGAAACTGATCAACCAGCTGCTCGTAACCGTGAATGTCTGCGCCGCGGCTGAAGCATTCCAGCTTGCGAACAAGGCGGGCATAGATATCAACGAGGCGGCTTCGGTCCTTGCTGCCAGCTGGGGGCAGAGCCGGATGGTCGAGCGAAGCGCTCCGATCACGGCGGCACGGAATTTCGAAAGGTCCGCGGCGCCGGTCCGCAACCTCGTAAAGGACATCGGAATAATCGTTGACCTGAGTAGCAAGATGGGCTTCGCCTTGCCGCTGTCGAAGGTCGCCCAAGAACTCATCCAGGAGACGCGTGACCTCGGTTTTGGCGAGGGGGACATCTCGGCGGTCTTGCTCGCGCTCGAAAAGCGGTCCAGCAAGCCGGAATGAGACGCTACGACGAAATCGACGGACACGAGAGACGTAATGCCTGAATACAAGATTGCAGTCATTCGCGGCGATGGCATCGGCATCGAAGTCGTCGAAGAGGGCTTAAAGGTCCTGAAGGCCGTCGCCCGAACCGGCTGTTTCACCTTGCAGTTGACCGAATTTCCGTGGAGCACGAACTACTATTTCGAGCACCGCGAGATGATGCCGAAGGACGGTATCGAGACCCTTCGGAAGTTCGACGCCATATTCCTCGGCGCGGTCGGCCATCCGAAGGTGCAGGACCACATCACGCTGAACGGCCTGCTGCTTCCGATCCGGAGGGCGTTCGACCAGTACGTGTGCCTGAGGCCGTCGGTGCTGTACCCGGGCGTGAAATCCCCATTGGCGGGCAGGAAGCCCTGGGACATCGATCTTGTCGTCATCCGCGAGAACACGGAGGGCGAGTACGCCAACGTGGGCGGCTTCCAGTATCGCGACCAGCCGGAAGAGGTCGCCATTCAGAGCTCGGTGTTTACGAGGCGGGGATGCGAACGCGTTATCACGTATGCCTTCGATCTGGCGCGTTCCCGCAACAAGAAGAAGCACGTGACCTCGATCACGAAGTCGAACGCGCAGGGCTACGGCATGGTGCTCTGGGACCGGATCTTCAAGGCGGTCGCCGAGAAATACCCTGACATCGCGACCGACTCGTTGCTCATCGATCGTGCATGCATGGACTTTATCCGGCGCCCTGAGCAGTTCGACGTCGTCGTGGCAAGCAATCTGTTCGGCGATATCCTCACCGATATCGGCGCAGTTATCACGGGCAGCCTCGGGCTGGCTTCCAGCGCAAACCTGGACCCGTCTCGGCGATACCCATCGATGTTCGAGCCGACGCACGGTAGCGCCCCCGATATCGCGGGCAAGGGCATCGCCAACCCGATGGCGCAGATCCTGACCGCCGCGCTGATGCTGCGACAACTCGGGCAGGAAGCGGCAGGACAGGTTGTAGAAAGCGCGGTGCAGAAGGTGCTCTACGAAGGGAAGGTGATATCACCGGACCTTGGTGGCCGAGCGAAGACCACGGAAGTCGGCGACGCCATCGTCGCAGCGTTGGGCGCTCCAGCTCGGTGATCAACGGCTCCCCTCGCCCCGGAGGCGAGAGGGTGTAGTCCCGACCGCGTCGGGACGAGGGTGAGGGCACGGAATGAATCCATTCGAACAGGTCGAAATTAGGAAGACTGGCGCAAAGGTCACCCGCCTCGGACTCGGAGGCGCGCCACTCAGTGGTATGAAGCTGGCCGGCGGGCTCTACGGCGGATCGGCCTACAACGAGGCGCTCCGGATAATCCGGCGCGCCTACGATCTCGGCGTACGGTATTTCGATACCGCCCCGCTATACGGCGATGGCCGATCCGAGGTGCGGTACGGGAATGCGCTCAGCGGATTCCCTCGCAACAGCTTCGTCATATCGACCAAGGTCGGCCGCGTGCTCAATCCAACCGGCAATGGCGCCAGCGTTCCGCCCGACGGTTTGCCGAACCTGAAAGCGGTCTTCGATCTGAGCCGTGACGGCATCCTGCGTTCGCTGGAAGAAAGTTTGAAGCGCCTCCGCATGGACCGCGTCGAGATTCTTCTGCTGCATGATCCAGACGTCGAGAACCTCGAGGAGGCCGCGAACAGGACCGCCTTCCCGACGATGCTCGAGCTACGCGAGAAAGGCGTGGTGAAGGCGATCGGGACAGGCATGAACCAGTGGGAGATGCCTCTGCGTTTCATCCGCCGCTTCGATCTGGACGTCGTACTGCTCGCGGGGCGCTACACGCTGCTCGATCACACTGGCCTGCCCGAGTTCCTTCCTGAATGCGAAAAGCGCGGTGTGAAAGTGATCGTCGGCGGCCCCTACAACAGCGGGATACTGGCCCGGGACCTCAACGGTCCCGTGTCGTTCAACTACCAGCCCGCGCCGGTCGATCTGGTGGCGCGTGCACGTGCGCTCAAGGCTGTCTGCGATCGCCACAAGGTGGACCTCAAGGCCGCAGCCCTTCAATTCGTCCTTGCGCATCCGGCAATCGCCACCGCCATTCCGGGCGCGCAGAGCGTCTCAGAGCTGGAAGAGAACGTCAGCATGGCTTCGGCAAAGATACCCGCGGACCTGTGGCGGGAGCTCAAGGCGACCAGGCTCATTCCCGCAAACGCCCCGACGGCGTAGTAACCGGATGTCATCCTGAGCGGAGCGAAGGATCTGCTAAATAGCCACCGATTTTGTCGGCAGGAAGTATCTGTTGGACCCGTGAAGGAACAGGTTCTTCGCTTCCCCCAGAACGACAGTGTGCTGAGGTCAGGCGGATGGACTAGGGCGAAGGCTCCCCCTCGAAACGCCAGCCCAGCCGTTCCCGGGCCGCTTTCCACTTCCCGGCGAAGAGGACTTCTTTCCACCGCAGCTCGCTCCACCTCGTAGTCTCGAGTGCGGCGGGATTGGCCAGATACCAGTCGGTCGTCGCCTTCACCCACTCCCTCAACGGCGTGTATGGCAGCCCGACATCCTGCTCGGCTTTCCTTAACGACATCGTGATGTTGAGATCGCAGAAGGGCGCGTACGACCACTCGTGCCAGGGAAGGCCGCTGAATCGATGCAATATCTCGGACGGTATCGCGACTGCGTTCAACGGTCTGCCCGCGGAATCGGCGATCGCTTCAAGCACATGCACGAAGCGCGGAGTCTCCCGCTGGGCAAAGTTGTAAATCTGGCGAGGGACCTTTGGAGCTGTCAGGCAGTCGACGATGAACCTGGCGAGGTCTAGTGAATATCCGAGCTGAACGGCATGCTTGCCGCCATCGGGCAGGATGACGGGATCGCCATCCTGGATTCGCCACAGCCACCACGCGAAACGACCTGTGGGGTCGTCGGGTCCCAGCGTCGCCGGGACGCGAATGGCCACGAACGGCCAGTCGCGCGGCGACTCCAGCATGACCCGTTCGACGTGACGCTTGCCCTCACCGTATTTCGATAGCGTGGACCGGTACTCCCATGGTTGCTTCGAAACGTCCGACGCATCCTCTGGCACAGGGTCGATCAGCCGATAATCGACCCAGAATCGTTCCTCGTTCGATGCCGGCGGCCCGCTCACCGTCTGGCGCCGGAGCGCATGCCCGCCTTCGCCATACGTGGAGACTGTGCTGGCAACGACGTACCTTCCGATGTTGCCGCGCAACGCCCGCACTGCGCCTTCAGCTTCCTCCCGCGTGAAGCACTGGTTGTCGATGACCGCGTCGAATTTGCGTCCCTTCAATTTCGACACGAGGCCCTCGATGTCGGTCCGATCGCCCTGGATATGTTCGATCTGGTCCCAGAACGGAGGGCGGACGTTGCCGCGGGTGAAGACGCTCACCCGGTGGCCCTGCGACAACAGGATCTCGACCGCGGCGCGTCCGAAGTAGCGGGTGCCCCCGAAAACGAGTACGCGCACGCAAGCTACTCCAGCAGGTTCACGGAACTCTTGGGACTACGCGGCGGAACGATTCCAGGCGCTTGATGTGCGCTTCCGGCCCTTTGAGCCCGTTCCCCATCGTGTTCAGGCTCACGTAGGTGGCCCCCAGGTCCTTCCAGCCCTTGAGCGTCGACTCCCAGCCGGCTTCTGCGCCCAGCTTCAACGTCATCCGCCCTTCGACGCCGATCGTTGCCGGGTCGCGGCCATATTTCCGTGCGAGCGACCGTAGTTGCTCCAGCGACTGCCTGGCGGCATCGCCCGGCTGGAACTGGGGGAGCCAGCCATCCCCCGTCCGCGCCACGCGGTCGACTACCTGCTCGGCCATGCCGCCGAACCAGACCGGAATCGGACGCTGGACCGGGAGAGGAAAGATCCCGGCATCCGTGATCGTGTGCCACTTGCCTTTGAAGGTCACCGCCCGCTTGGTCCATAGCTGGCGCATGACCTCGATCTGCTCCTCGCAACGCCGGCCGCGGTTGTGGAAGTTCATGCCGAGGGCTTCGTACTCGACGTCGTTCCAGCCGATCCCGACTCCCAGTCGTAGACGGCCATTGCTCAAGACGTCCACGGCCGCGGCCTGCTTTGCCACGAGTGCGGCCTGGCGCTGGGGCAGGATCACGATCCCGCTGCACAGGCCGATGGACTTTGTTACACCTGCGATGTACCCGAAGAGCACGAACGGCTCATGGAACATCGAATCGAGGTCGTACGGCCGGTTCCAGACGGGCCTGCTAGCCCGGCTTGCGCCAAGTACGTGGTCGAAGGCGAGGATGTGGCTGAAACCCATCTCCTCGGCGGCCTGCGCGTACTCGCGGATGCCGCCCGCGTCCTCATCGATCTCCGTCTGTGGGAAGACGACTCCGATCTTCATGACACTGGCTCCGTTCGAGTGCTTGCCACATTGGGACGCATTTGGCCTATCGTCAGGTACGGCACATTACGTCGCGCGTATTGTCGTTGCTGAGGTCCGGCGCCCGGGTCGAAGGACCCGTTTGTCTTGGGGCCCAACAGATCCCTCGTCCGCCTGAGGCGGACTCGGGATGACATTTGTGATGGCTCGGAATTGGTCATGCCAGCCGCGTCCTGAGCCCGTCGAAGGACCTGGCCGGCACCCCATATCGATGAACATGCTCTACGTCAGAGTCTTCGACCAGCTCAGACCGCGACTCCGGGTATTTTCGAAGTAATGACAAATTTGAACTCATCGCGAGTCGACCGGCGACCGCCCCACGAGGAAATCGAAATCGCAACCTCTGGGCGCCTGGAGCACATGATCCAGGTGCAGCCTTCCGTACCCCCGGTCGTAGTGCCGGTCTCTGGGTTTCCATGCCTTCCTGCGCCGGGCGAGCTCGCCAGGCTTCACGAGGAGGTCCAGCCTCCGTTTCGGGACATCCAGCGAAATGATGTCGCTGCTCTGCACGAGCCCTAATGGACCGCCGATCGCCGCTTCGGGCGCTACATGAACGACGACTGTCCCGAATGCGGTCCCGCTCATTCGGGCGTCGCTAATCCTGACCATGTCCCGGATGCCCTTCTGAAGGATCTTCTTCGGCAAGGGCAGGAAACCCCATTCAGGCATTCCCGGCCCGCCGACCGGGCCGGCGTTCTTCATTACGAGAACATCATCCGGCTGAACATCGAGGTCAGGCGAGTCGATTCGCTCGTGCAGGTCGTTGTAGTCCTCGAATACAACGGCACGGCCGCGATGAACGAGCAGGTCTCGTGAGGCCGCGGTCTGCTTGATGATGGCGCCATCAGGGGCAAGCGACCCCCCGAGGGCGACGATTCCCCCTTCGGCATGAAGCGGGTTCTCAAGCGTCCGGATCACCGAGTCGTTGTAAACGCGATCGTTCTCGATGTTCTGCCCGAGCGTCTTGCCTGAGACCGTCATCGCATCGAGGCGCAGGAGCGGCGCGATCCGCTTCATCACCGCGCCGATTCCGCCTGCATAAAAAAGGTCCTCCATCAGGTACTCGCCGGAGGGCTTCAGATTCAGGACCATAGGCGTCGAACTGGAAAGATCGTCGAAGGCAGAAAGTGGAAGGTCGATCCCGACCCGGCCTGCAATCGCAGTCAGATGGATCACAGCATTGGTCGATCCGCCGATCGCAAGTAGCAGCCGGATCGCGTTTTCGAGGGCGTCTCTGGTCATGATGTCGGACGGCCGCACGCCCTCGATCGCAAGTTGCACTGCGCGGGCGCCGGCCTGTTCGGCCAGCGCGGCGCGTCGGGCGTCCGCGCCCGGTATCGCCGCGCCACCGGGAAGGGTCATGCCCAGTGCCTCGGTGATTGCTGCCATCGTCGATGCCGTACCCATGACCATGCAGTGTCCTGGCGAACGGTAAATTGCCGATTCCATGGAATCGTATTCAGCCTGCGTGATCCGGCCAGCGCGCAGCTCAGTCCAGTAGCGGCGGCAATCGGTGCACGAGCCGAGCTCCACGCCGCGCCAGTTGCCCTTGAGCTGGGGCCCGCCCGTGAGCAGGATCGCAGGCAGGTCCGCGCTCGCGGCGCCCATCAACATCGCAGGCGTGGTCTTGTCGCATCCTGACAGCAAGACCACGCCGTCGATCGGCAGGCCGCGGATCATTTCCTCAACGTCCATCGCCATCAGGTTCCGGCAGAGCATCGACGTCGGCTGAAGGAAGAATTCACCCAGGGAGATGGTCGGAAACTCCAGCGGGAAGCCGCCGGCCGATAGGATCCCCCGCTTCACGTGCCCGGCGAGCTCGCGGAGATGGGCGTTGCAATGCGTCGCCTCGCTCCAGGAG
>JACQUF010000426.1 GCA_016210435.1 Chloroflexota bacterium | reverse complement strand
GCATCCAGCCAGCCACATGGTGATAGCCTCAAGGCACGCAGTAGACGATTTCTGCTTGCACCTTAGCTTCGGCCACTTCGACCTCCTTCGTCGCAGGCGCACGAGGTTGCGAAACGGCTCGCAATCCTTCCCGGCCGCTGGTCGCATCCTACCAAAACCCCTAGACAAGCACGGCGCGGGAGTGTATCTACTGGGCGAACGAGCGGTTGGACGGAGGCGCGCGCAAGCGCCTGGAGGCCATGCATGCTGCCTCAGATTCAGTTGACCGAAGTGATGCGGGATGACGTAAAGCGCGTCGCCGACTGGTTGAAAGACGAGGAGATCGCCGAGAGCTGGTTCGGCAGGTACACCTACGGTGAACCAGCGCACCTGGGGTACGACCCCGACAAGATGCTCCTGGCAGATGTGGAAGAGTGGAAGCGGGTCTTCAAGTCGGGCGACCACCATCCGCACCGCGATATCTTTTCGATCCGAACCTCGTCGGGGGAGCACATCGGTGAGGCCCAGCTGGCGATCGATGAGGCGCTGGGGGACGCCCAGATCTCGGTCCTGATAGGTCGCAAGGACCTGTGGCATCGCGGCTACGGAACCGCGACGACCCTTGCCCTACTGGACCACATCTTCATCAGGCTTAGCCTGTATCGCGCGTGGGTCGATGTGCCCGAATACAACACGCACGCACGCGAAATGTTCGAGCACGTCGGGTTTGTTCACGAGGGCACGCTCCGTCAAAGCCGGCCACATCAGGGTGCGCGCTTCAACTCGGTAATCCTGGGCATGCTCCGTTCGGATTACGAGCGCCGATATCCGCAGCCGCCTGGCGCGGGGCCGGTTCATCGCGTATAGGGCCAAGGGCCGCGGGTCGAGGGCCCGGGGTGAGGCCGCCCTTGGCCCCTATCCCTATTCGTCATGCGGCGTGTCAACCCCCGCAACGGCCCCTTCGCCATCAGTTTCGCCCGAAGCGCCCGTCGCGCCGAGCCAGCGCGTTCTCGACGGCGGCTTGTCCCTGCGTTTGATCGCGGTGAGAACGCTCTCGGGGCTCATCGGTAGGACGTCCATTCGCACCCCCGCGGCCCGGTAGATGGCGTTTGCAATTGCCCCGGGCGGCGGGACGATCGGGACCTCGCCAACTCCCCGGACGCCGTATGGCCCGTCTGAGGCGGGCACCTCCACGAGTTCGACGTCGATCCAAGGCAGGTCCAGTGCAGTCGGGATCCGGTAGTCGAGCAAGCTTGCGTTCCGCAGGAGCCCCTTGTCGTCGAAGGCGTATGCCTCATGCAGCGCCCAGCCCGCGCCCTGGGCAACGCCGCCCTGTATCTGCCCCTCTACCTGGGCGCGGTTGATAGCCTTCCCAACGTCCTGGAACGCCGTGTAGCGGAGAATCTGGACCTTGCCGGTCTCAGGGTCTACTTCCACGTCCGCGATCTGGGCTGCGAAGGCCGGCGCCGCCTGCATGCCGGTGGCCGTCCCACTCACGCTGATCACACCGCCCCCGCGGACGCTCTCCGCGGCCAGCTCCTTCAGCGTTGTGGTCCTGTCCTGAATATCGCGTACCGAGAAGACGCCGTCCTTGAACTCGATGATGTCGGGCGGGACGTTGAATTTCTGTGCCGCCCTCCCCTTCAGGACGCCGATCGCGGCCTGGCATGCACGGTGGACGGCTGTGCCGGTTACATATGTCACGCGACTGCCACCGGAATTGTCGGTGTAGCCCACCGAGCTTGTGTCGCCCGTGGTGACCGTCACGTCCCCAGGCGTCAGGCCAAACTCGTCCGCGACGATCTGCGCAAAGCTGGTCCGCACCGACGAAAGGTCGACGGAACCGATTACAAGGCTGACCGAGCCGTCGCCGTGCAGATTCAGCTCACAGGAAGACGTGTTTGTGCCGCCGCGCCAGAATCCGAGCGCGAGACCCCGTCCGACCTTGCCGCCGTAACGGGGGGCGGGCAGCGGGTCATTCCAGGCGCGGTGCGACCTGACCTTTTGCAGGAGATCGGTTAGCCCGATGCGGTTGAATTTCAGATCGTTGGGTCCCGGGTCGCCTGTCTTCGACGCATTTTTCAATCTGAAGTCGACCGGGTCCAGCCCCAGCTTTTCGGCGACCTCATCCATAACGGATTCCACGGCGAACGAGATCGGCGGGCCGCCCGGCGCCCGGTACGCCTGCACCTTGGGACGGTTTGTCACGACGTCGTAGCCCACGATGCGCAGGTTCGGCGTCTGATACGCGCTGAATCCCACAAGCGTGCCGCCCGCCAGAGGGGAACCCGGGAATGCACCCGCGTTGTAGACCATGCGGGCGTCTATCACCGTGAGGGTACCGTCCCGCCTGGCGCCCACCTTGACCCAGTTGGTCGTTGCGACACCCGGCCCGGTCGCCTTCAACACCTCTTCGCGCGAAAGGACGATCCGCACCGGCCGCCCGGCTTTGCGGGAAAGGCCCGCGCACAATGGAGAGATCCGAAGCGCGTTCTTGGCGCCGAAGCCGCCGCCGACCTCCATCGGCACAACGGTGATCCTTGCCTGTGGGACTCCGAGGAACACGGCCAGCTGGGACCGCTGCCCGAACGGCCCCTGCGTGTCGGCCCACACCGCGATTCGGCCGTCCGGGTGCCACCACGCGGTTTCCGCTTCGGGCTCGATATAGCCCTGGTGGACCGTCTGCGACTTGAAACTGCGCTCGACGACGACGTCCGCGTCCGCCTCGCCCTTCTTGACGTCGCCACGCGCCATCTCGATATAGAGAGCGATGTTGCTGGGCTTCGTCGGCTTTTCGGGCGTGCCCGATGTGAAGAGGTCGTCGTGAAGTAGCGGCGCACCGGGCTTCATCGACTCGACTTCGTCCAGGATGTGGGGGAGCACCTCGTATTCGACGTCGATCAGCTTGAGAGCGTCCTCCGCGATCTCGGGCGATGTGGCTGCGACCGCGGCGACCGGGTGTCCAACGAACAGCACCTTGTGGCGAGCGATCACAAGCTGGCTGATGCGGTGCAGGTCCATCTTCAGGACGCCGATCTGGACAATCGTGCCCGGTTTGAGGAGCGGGAAGTCGTTCCCGGTCACGACAGCCAACACTCCTGGCAGCGCTTCTGCCCTCGAGGTGTCGATCTTCTTGATGCGAGCGTGCGCGTGGGGACTTCTCAGGACCCGGCCATCGAGCATTCCGGGGAGCCGGATGTCGGCGCCATAGCGCGCGGCGCCGGTGACCTTGTCAACGCCGTCGATCTTTGGCGTTGATGCTCCGATGTAGGTAGTCCGAGCTGCGGTATCGGCCATCAGTCCCTCCCGTCACGGATCGAGGTCGCCCAATCGTATTCCGGGCCAGCGAATCGCCATCCTAGCAAAGCCGGCTAACGCGCCGATTCAAAGACGGGGCCGAGGACGTCCATATACTTGAGAGCTGAACCGGTATTGATCAAGAGCACCCGTTCATCGCGGACGACCTTCCCCAGTGCCCGAAGTTTTTGCAGTCCTGCCAGGGTCGCACCGCCTTCTGGAGCGGCGAAGATACCTTCCTGGTGCGCCATTTCGGCCACGGCCACGAGGATTTCGTCATCCGTCACCGTGATCGCGGTCCCTTTACTGGCCCTCAATGCTCGCAAGACCAGGTAGTCGCCGATCGCGGCCGGGACTCTGATACCGGCGGCGATAGTATGCGGGTCTGAGAACGGCTCCGCGAATTCTGTCCCCTTCTCAAACGCCCGTACTAGAGGCGCGCATCCTTCTGCCTGGACAACGATCATGCGGGGACGGCGGCCGTTGATCCATCCCATCCGTTCCATCTCGTCGAATGCCTTCCACATTCCGACGATTCCGGTCCCGCCACCCGTTGGATAGACGATCACGTCAGGCAGCGTCCAGTCGAACTGTTCCGCGATCTCGTATCCCATCGTCTTCTTGCCTTCGGCACGGTATGGCTCGCGCAACGTCGAGACGTCGAACAGGCCAAGCTCCTGGGCCGCTTTGGCCGAAAGCTTCCCGGCGTCTGTGATGAAGCCGTCGACAAGCGTGAGCCGGGCGCCGTAGGCGACACATTCCTGCTGGTTGGCGATCGGCGCGTCCCTCGGCATGAAAACATGCGCTTCCATTCCCGCTGCGGCACAGTACGCGGCGAGCGCTCCCGCGGCGTTGCCCGCCGACGGCATCGTGAGCCGCCTGAGGTTCAGCTCGCGTGCGCGCGACACCGCCGCCGACAACCCCCTCGCCTTGAACGAACCGGTCGGATTGAGCGATTCGTCTTTTATGAATAGGCCCGAGAATCCGGCCGCCTTGCCGAGCCGCGTGGCGCGCAGGATCGGCGTAAAGCCCTCCCCGAGCGAGACGACGTTCTCGCCGTGGCGCACCGGCATGACCTCGGCGTATCGCCACATCGTCGTCGGGCGGTCTTTGAGCGCGGCTTTCGTCAGCGTCCTTGCAGCCTTGTCGAGGTCGTAACGCGCGAAGACGACCTTCCCGGCCGCCGACAGGCGGACAGGCTCGTCTGCGTCGAGAACCTCACCGGTATAGCTGCACTCGAGATGTGTGAGGGCGCTTTGCGGATATTCCACGAGCTAGTTCCGATCGCCCATCTCAACGCGCTCCAGCGCTGCAGCAAGCTTTGGCGCAAGAACGGATGCCACTTCCAGCACGCCGTAGGTCCGCCCGGTCTCCGATTCGATGGAAGACGCCGGCATGGACGGGATCCCGCACGGGATGATGTGATCGAAATACCGGAGGTCGGTCGTCACGTTGAGGGCGAAACCGTGCATGGTCACGCCGTAGCTGATGCGGACGCCTATCGCCGCGAGCTTTCCAGACGATGACCACACACCTGTCTCGCCGTTCAGGCGGTTGGCGCCGACCCCGAATTCGGCCGCCGTATCAATCAGGACCTGTTCGAGCATGCAGACGTAGCCGACAGGACCAAGGCCTGCAGCCTTCAAGTTCAGGATCGGATAGCCCACGAGCTGGCCGGGGCCGTGATAGGTCGTCTGCCCTCCCCGGTCGGTCTCGAATACCTCCGCGCGAAGCTCCCGTAGCCGCTCTGGCGTGGCAAGGACATCCGATTCCGCGCCCCGGCGGCCGCGTGTGTATACGTGGGGGTGCTCCAGCAGGAGCAGCGTGTCGGTGATTTCGCCACGGACGCGCAGTTCGTGGACCCGACGCTGCCGATCGAGCGCTTCGCCGTAGGGGACGCGGCCAAGCCACGCGGCACGGAGACTGGTAACGGGATCATTACCCTCACCCGGCCTCCGGCCACCCTCTCCCCTGTGGGGCGAGGGGATATCCTCAAATGGTCTTCCACCAGTTCCGTCGACTGCGCTCAGGATATTGGGGCCACGGGGGCGGCTAATAGGGGTCATGCGTCCAGGCCGGTATCGACTGCGTACGACTCGATCCCGCGCTTCACGTCCTGCAAAAACGCCGCCGCCTCAGCGCCATCGATGACCCGGTGGTCGAATGACAGGCTCAGGTTCATGATCGGGCGGATCGCTATCGCGTCTCCTCCCGGCCCACTCAAAACGACTGCCCGCTTCACGATCGCTTCCGTATTCAGGATCGCGGCTTGCGGGTGAGCGATTATCGCCTTGCCCCAAACGGAGCCGAGAGCGCCGGTGTTGTTCAACGTGAACGTGCTGTCCCGGACGTCGTCCTGGGTCAACCTGCCGTTTCTCGCCCGGTCGACGAGCGGAGCCAACGCCCTGGCCGCGCCGGAAATCGACAATCGATCAGCGTCATGGACGACCGGCACCATGAGGCCCTGCGGCGCAGCGACGGCGACGCCGATGTTCACACGTCCTCTGATCCGTATCTTCCCGCTGTCCCAGGTCGAGTTCACGAGCTCATTTGCTCGAAGCGCCCGGGCGATCGCGCGGAGCGTGAAGGCGACGTAGGTCAGGTCCACACCGTTCTGGCGCTGGAACTCCGCCTTGTTCGTATCGCGGCAGGCCACCATTCCAGAGACGTCTGCCTCCATCACGGTCCAGGCATGAGGGATTTCGTTCCAGCTCCGGACCATGCGGGCTGCAATCAGCTTCCGCACCGGTGAGGGCTCGACCAAACGGTCGGCAGGCGCGGCGGCAGGTGTTTCTGTCGCGGGCTGCCCGGGCGCCGCCTGCACTCGTGCCGGCGCTGCCTCCGCTGCGCGCTGAATGGTCTCCGGCGCGACGCCTTGCCGGGACTTCTCAGCCGCAGCGAGGACGTCCTGCTTGGTTATCCTGCCGCCCAGGCCGGTTCCTTTGATCGTGCGCAAGTCGATCCCTTGCTGTGCCGCAAGCCGAACGACTACCGGCGAATAACGTTCGCTCAGGTTGGGTTCGCCTGGTCTTGCCTGCGGGGGCGCTGCGGCGGCGGGACGTTCCGCAGGCCGGCGCGCGGTTGTATCAGCGAATACGCCGCCCGTCGGTCCGACATTCGCTCCGGAGACCATTCGCCCGACCCTGTCTACGGGCTCTTCGGGTGGGGGCCCTCCGGCCTGTTCCTCCTCTTCGGGCGGCGCGAGCGACGGGTCGTCGAGCTCCATCTCTGCGATGACGGTCCCCATCGGTACGGTCGCGCCTTCGTCGACGAGGACTTTCGTCAAGGTGCCGGCTTCGGGCGCGGGAAACTCCATGGATACCTTGTCGGTGACGACTTCCACGATCGGATCGAACTTCTCCACGCGATCGCCGGTCTTCTTCAGCCACTTGCCGATAACGGCCTCCGTGACCGATTCGCCGACGTGGGGGAGCTTGAGCTTATATCCCACTCAACTCACTCTCTCCGGTGCTTGCAATCATCGCCCTCACCCTCCCCTCTCCCGGCGGGAGAGGGGTGACTAATACGCAGCCAGATCGCGCATCGCCGCCGCGATCTTCTCAGGAGAGAGCATGAACTCTGCTTCAAAGGGCGGCGCGAACGCCATGGCAGGAACGTCCGGACCGGCGAGGCGCACAACCGGTGCGTCCAGATCGTGAAAGGCGTCCTGCGCGATCGTTGCCGCGATCTCCGCGCCGATCCCGTAGGTGCGATTGTCCTCGTAAACGACCATCGCCTTGCTGGTCCGCCGCACCGACTCCAGGAACGTTTCCCGATCCACGGGCGCGAGAGTGCGGAGATCGACAACCTCCGCTTCGACGCCCTCGTCCGAGAGTTTGCGCGCCGCTTCGAGACAGTAGTGCACCATCAGGCCGTAGCTCACTACCGTCATGTCGCTACCCGCGCGCTTGATATCGGCCTTCCCGATCGGGAGGATGTACTCCTCCTCGGGCACCTCGCCCCGTACGAGACGGTAGGTCCGCTTGTGCTCCAGGAACACGACGGGATCGTCTGCCCGGATGGCGGCCTTCAGAAGGCCTTTGGCATCGTACGGCGTGCACGGCGCGATCACTATCAGTCCTGGCTGATGCGCGAACACGACGTCGATGGTCTGGGAGTGGTAAAGGCCACCGCGCACACCGCCCCCGTACGGCATCCGCACTACGAGAGGTGCAAACTTGTTCCCGTTAGTGCCGTAGCGGATCCGCGAGGCCTCACCGACTATCTGATTCATCGCAGGCCACACGAAGTCGGCGAATTCAATTTCCGCGATCGGCCTCATGCCGTTCACCGCGGCGCCGATTGCAATGCCGGCGATCGACGACTCCGCGAGTGGGGTGTCGATCACCCGTTGCTCACCGAATTCCTGGAGGAAGCCATCGGTAGCCAGGAAAACGCCGCCGCGTGCCCCGATGTCTTCGCCCATCACGAAGACCCGGGAATCCCGGCGCATCTCTTCCAGCATGGCTTGCCGAACGGCTTCGAGCACCGTCATGACGGCCATGTCAGGACTCCGCGAAAACGTGCCTTGTGAACTGGTCCACCTGAGGGTAAGGCGCGGCCTCGGCCTCTTCCGTCGCCTCATTCACTAGACGCTTCGCTTCAGACCAGATCCGGTCGTGGGTAGCATCGTCGAGAATGCCCGCCTTCCGCAGCTGCGCCTCGAACGTCGGCAACGGGTCGCGTGAGCGCATCTGGCGGAGGTCTTCCGCGGAGCGGTACCGGGTGTGGTCGTCGTCGCTCGTGTGCGGGAACAGGCGCTCGACCATCACTTCGATGAGCGTCGGCCCACCGCCATTGCGTGCCCTTTCTGCGGCGGCGTAGACGGCTTCGTACACGCCGATCGGGTCGGTCCCGTCGAGGGTCACGCCCGGGAAGCCGTAGCCTGCGGCTCTCGCGGCGATGTTCTCGACCGCCATCTGCTTGCTTAGCGGAACCGATATCGCGTACCGGTTGTTCTCGCAGAAAAAGATGATCGGCAGGCGGTGGATGCCCGCGAAGTTCATCGCCTCGTGACAATCACCCTGGCTCGCCGCGCCGTCGCCAAAGTAGACGACGGTTACGTTGGGCTCTCCACGCATCTTGTCTGCCAGAGCTACACCCGCGGCCTGTGGAAGCTGGGTGCCAACGACGTTCGAAAAGGAGAAGAGGTCAACGTTCCTGCAGGCGCCATGCGTAGGAAACTGGCGCCCACCGCTCATAGGTTCCCCTTCCTTCGAGAGAAAACCCTTGAGGAGATCCAGAGGCGTGAGCCCGACCGCGAGCAGCGTGGTCAGCTCACGGTAGTAGATGAGGTAGTGGTCGCGGGAAGGATCCGTGGCAAATACGCAGGCGATCTGCGCCGCTTCGTGGCCCTGGGCGGCCGCCACGATGGCGGCCTTGCCCTGGCGGTTCAGCAGCCAGACGCGCTCGTCCAGCGTCCGGCTGAGGGCCATCACGCGATACATCTCGAGCAGGTCAGGCCTGGTCAACTTGCTGCTTCGGACGCGCTGCCCGGAAGTGGCCGTCGCGGCGGACGGCGAATCGTCTGGCGGCATGTCGCCATTATAGGCAACGGCATGTCTTACCTGGCCTCGCGCTCTTGGGAAGTTTTCACTGCCTTTCTGAGGCCGTTTATTACTCCAAATGTGCCGCCGGGGCTATGAGGGCCGTGGACTAGCCGCTCCTGTTATGCTCACCTGGTTGCCTATGACCAGGAGCATCAGATGAGGCGTGTGATTTTTGCGATCGCGTCGCTGCTGGTTGTCGCCGCGGCGGCGTGCGGGGCGGAGACCGCTTCGCCGACTGCGACTCCGACAAGCGTCCCCACGGAGGTGGCGCGTAGCAGTGCGCAGCCGCAGGCGCGCATTGGAGGGCCCGTAGTTTTGGCCACACCAGGGATGACGATCGACAAGAACAAGCAGTATTTCGCGGTCTTCAAGACCGATGTCGGCGAATTCAAGGTCCAGCTATTCGCCGCGAAGGCGCCCGTCACGGTGAACAACTTCGTTCACCTGGCGGGAAGCGGGTATTACAACAACTCGACCTTCCACCGCGTGCTGGAAGGCTTCATGGCACAGGGAGGGGACCCGACCGGCACGGGCCGCGGCGGGCCCGGATGGGTGATCCGGGATGAATTCGATCCTTCTCTGCGGCACGACAGACCGGGAATCCTGTCCATGGCGAACAGCGGGCCTGACAGTGGCGGGTCACAGTTCTTCATCACGTTCGAGGCCACGCCCTGGCTGGACGACAAACATGCCGTATTCGGAAAAGTCGTAGAAGGCCTGGATGTTGTCAGGAAGATCAAGTTGCGGGACCCGGGAAAGGACCCGTCGGCGCCGCCAGGGACGAAACTGTCCTCGATCCAGATAGTCGAGGGCTGAGGCTCGGCGTCACCCTGACCGATCTCCGCCTGAGGCGGAGTCGCCTCTCCCCCCGATAGAGAGGCGGAATGCGTCCCCTCCCTCGACGGGAGGGGGCAATGGGGAGGGTGGCTTACGCGGCCTGACGGCGGCCTTTGGCCTCCGCATGCCCCGCAGCAGCTTCGCTCGCGGCGGTCGGGAACGACGTCCCGTAAACGCCCTCGTACATCGTGGAAAGATCGGGGTAAGGCGCGGCGTCCGCCTCTGCGTTCGCCTGGTTTACCGCCCGTTTGGCCTCTGCCCAGATCTGTTCCCGAAGCTTGTCGTCCAGGATCCCACGGTCCCGCAATTTCCGTTCCAGCAAGGGCACCGGATCGCGGTCCTTCGCACGTTGTATTTCTTCGGCTGAACGGTATTTCGTCTGATCGTCGTCGGTCGTGTGCGGGAAGATGCGCTCGATCATGGCCTCGATGAGTACCGGGCCTCCCCGCGAGCGCGTGCGCTCAACAGCCTCGCGCATTACTTCATACACAGCTTCCACATCGGTGCCGTCCACGGTCACGCCGGGAAAACCGTATGACGCGGCACGCCCGGCCACGCTTTCCGTGGCCACCTGCTTCCGGATCGGCACCGAGATCGCATAGCGATTGTTCTCGCAGAGGAAGATGACTGGAAGCTTGTGGATCCCGGCGAAGTTCATGGCTTCATGGCAATCGCCTTGGCTCGAACCGCCGTCGCCAAAGAACACTACCGAGACGCGGGATTCGCCCCTCATTTTGTCGGCGAGCGCCACTCCGACCGCCTGGGGCATCTGGGTGCCAACCACGCTGGAAAAAGAGAAGGCGTCCACGCGAGGGTGGGCGCCGTGCATGGGAAACTGTCTCGCGCCGCTAAGAGGCTCGCCTTCCTTGGCGAGGAATCCCTTCAGGAGTTCGAGTGGAGTGACGCCGAGCGCGACGAGCAGGGGAAGCTGCCGGTAGTAGATCAGATAGTGGTCGCGGGTCGGGTCGGTCGCCCAGGCGCAGGCAAGCTGCGTGGCCTCGTGGCCCTGGGAGGATGGCACGATCGCAGCCTTGCCCTGGCGGTTCAGGATCCACGCGCGTTCGTCGAGGGTCCGGCTCAGCACCATGATCCGGTACATCTTGAGCAGGTCTGTTTCGGTAAGCCCCTGCCCGTTGGACCGGACCTGTGCCTTGCCGGCGGTCGCGGTCGAAATCGACGGTGCCGGCATATATCGATTATACGTTTGCCCTGCCTCCACCGGCTCGGCATTTGACGCGGTCTTTATGTGGGTCCACGCGTAAAATCTCACCGTCACCGGCGCAAGTGAGGCGAGCGATGGACTTTGACCTGACCGATGCCCAGCTGTCCCTCCGCGGGGCCGTACGAGAATTCGCCGCGAACGAGATCGCCCCGCGTGCGGCCGCCTTCGATGAGAAAGGCGTGATCCCGCAAGACCTTATCCAGAAGATGGCAGACCTAGGCCTGCTGGGAATCTGCGTTCCCGCGGACCTCGGCGGCGCGGGCATGGACTACCTCGCTTACATCATCGCCCTCGAAGAGGTATGCCGGGCTTCGGCCGCCGTGGGCCTGATGATGACCGTAAACAACACGCTTTATGGCGAGCCATTGATGCGCTATGGAACCCAGGAGCAGAAGCGACGGTGGCTTGAGCCTGCGGCGAAGGGCGAGGTACTCGGTTGCTACTGTCTCACCGAACCCGGGTCGGGGTCGGATTCCATGGCGATGCAGACCGCTGCGAGCAGGGTCGACGGCCACTGGTCGATATCAGGAACGAAGCAGTTCATCACGAATGGCGATATCGCGTCGAACGCGATCGTGTTCGCGACGGTCGACCGGAGCAAGGGCCACCGGGGCGTGACCGCGTTCCTGGTCGACAGGAAGTCAAAGGGTTTTTCCCTGGTGAAGAAGGAACGCAAGATGGGTCTGCTTGCGTCCGACACCTGCATGCTCGCTCTGGACGACGTTCAGGTACCTGAGGACCAGGTTCTCGGCAAGGTGGGCGAAGGCTACAGGGTGGCCTTCTCGACGCTGGACGCGGGGCGTGTCGGGATTGCTGCCCAGGCCCTGGGCATCGCTGAGGCCTGCTTTGACGTAGCCAGGGCGTACGCAAAGCAGCGCAAGCAGTTCGGCCAGGAGATAGGGGGCTTCCAGGCCATCCAGTGGATGCTGGCTGACATGGCGACCGAGATTGAGGCCGCGCGCTGGATGACGTATCGTGCGGCGGCGCTCAAGGACGCCGGACGGGAGCGCTTCACGAAGGAAGCCTCCATGGCGAAGCTGTACGCCTCTGAAATGGGCACACGGGTCGCATATAAGGCAGTGCAGATACACGGCGGCGCCGGTTACATGAAGGACTCCCCGGTCGAGCGCTACTTCCGGGATTCTCGTGCGACCCCGCTCTATGAAGGGACTTCCGAGATTCAACGGCTCGTAATCGCCCGCCAGATCCTCCGCGAATTCGGGGAGCGATAACCCGCCTCGCCCTCGGGAGGCGTGGCGGGTGAGCCCAAGGGGCGAACGACGGTAAGGGGGAAAGAAGACGCCTGGAGCGAGAGTATGCGATCCCGCCAGTGGCGGGTACCTGCGAGTCAAAGGGGGTTGAGAGCCGTTGAGACGGGTCTACATGATCTCCGGCGGCGTCACGAAGTTCGCCAAGGCGCACGCCAACAAGGATTTCCGGGTCATGGTCAAGGAGGCGTACGACTACGCCCTCCGCGATATCCCTCGATTCCGGAAGGACATGATCGATGGGGCGGTCGGCTCATACTTCTCCGACCACTTCACACGCCAGCTGAAGGCCGGGAGCATGGCGCAGGACTACCTGGGCCTGTGCCCGAAGCCGTCCAAGCGGATTGAAGGTGGTGGGGCGACCGGCGGCCTCTGTTTCCAGTCCGCGTGGGAGGCGGTTGCCTCCGGGCGCATGAACTGTTGCCTGGCATTCGGCTTCGAGACGATGTCACGTGTGAACACCTGGAAGGGCAACGAATTCATCGCCCTCGCGTCAGATACGAACTTCGATTTCCCGCTTGGCGGGTTCTACTCCGGTTACTACGCCATGATGGTCCGCCGTCACATGCATGAATTCGGCACGACCGTCGAGCAGATGGCCGCGGTCTCCGTGAAGAACCACATGAACGCGCTCTTCAAT